>NZ_JBHYMK010000094.1:0-19735 GCF_042743065.1 Streptomyces sp. NPDC058872 | reverse complement strand
CTGGCGTTGATTTTTGGCACGCTGTTGAGTTCTCAAGATACGGACGCTTCCATCGTTCCTGTTCCCAGGCCCTCCGGGCGCTTCCTTCGTTTCCAACCTTACCAGATCCGTTTTCCGTTCCGCTTCCGGTTCGGAATTCGTTTCTAGCGGCCTGTTGGCTGCCTTTGCCTTTCGGCGTGTCCACTACGTTAGCCGATTTTCTCGACGAGTCACAATCGAGCCATTCGAATGCGAATTCCGGCATGCCGAAATAAGCCCCGCTTGGGCGTTGACGTGAGTAATGGATGGCCGCTGCGGGGTGCTTGAACAAGCAGACCGTGTTCAGCGGCTCGGGCCACGTTACGGGGTCGGGCGACCAGAGTCAAGGCGGAGCTTCCTGGGGGTGTGGGGACGGTAGGGACTCACCCTCGGATCCCCCGTGCCCCGGAAACGCCGGGGATGCGGGGCGCCATCACGCCCGACGGCCTTGCGGGGACCACTGCGGATGCAGTCGGACGCGGCTGGCTCACGTGCCAGCGAAAGCGAGGGGAACGTTCTGACCTGCGCAGACATCCACACCGTTCAGGGAGAGGGCGACATCCAGTGCCGTGGCGGGCCGGGCCGACCCCTTGGCCCCGCTCATGGTCGGAGCGGGCCGTACGACGGCGGAGACGGGCCTGGCCGGCGCCGCGCAGGATTTCACCCGCACGCAGGAGAGCAGCATGCGCGTCCGGAAACGCGTGGGCTGCTCTCGCCGCACGGTGAGGAGTGGCGCAGCCTGATGTCCGACGTGGTTCGCTGCTCGAAGTGTCGGGCCGTCGTCCTGCAGGTCTGCGAGCGGGTCGAGCTGGTGCCGCGCGGTCGAGGAGTCCAATCCTTCAAGGAGACCGTTCGTGCACGGCGGTGATCTGCTCGGTCAGCTCGGCGGCCCGCGCCGCGCGGGGTCCGGGGGTGCCGGTGCGGCGGGCGTAGGAGGCGGCTCGAGAGGCCTGGAGCAGTTCGCGCGCCGCTTGACGTTGCTGCCTGCGGTTTTCCCCCGCCCCGATGAACGGGTGCACCCTCACCGGTTTCTCCTTCGTGAGGAAGGCCGTCGCCCGCTTGAGGATTTCCACGCCCCCGCAGCCGACGGTTCTCCCACCGCAACGCGGCCGGTCCCTCGTGCCCGCCGCTGCTCAGGCCGTCCCGTTCGCCTGTGGGGACAGCGGCCCCTGACCGCACGACCGGCCGACGACGCGCCACGCGCCGCTCTCGCGAGCGATCCCCCACCTGCTGGCCCCGCTTCCGCGCCGACGTACCGGCAGGCCGTGAGCAGGGCGCACGACGGCTCAGGCTCCGGCGGACGGTTCGGCCCGCGGGCTCAGGCGGTACGCCGAGACCGTCGGGTCACCGGCGAGGTAGAACCGGTGGTGCCAGTCGTGGGCCTTGCTCACGCCCACCCGAGGACCGACCCGGATCAGCGCGGCAGCTACCGGCCCGCCCTCGAACCATGCGACCGAGGGGCCTCTCAGGAGGTCTGCGCCGTTGTGCTCTCCCGTGATGCCGAGTGCCCGGCAGAAGTTCCCCGGGCCCCGGGCGAGCCGCGCGCTCTCGACCCTCTCGCCCCGTCGCTCGCGTGCCAGGTCTTCCCCCTCGATGACCCGGCCCGCGCGGATGAGGACGGCCGAGGCGATGCCGTCCGTCCCCGTGACGACGTTGGCGCACCAGTGCAGACCGTGGGACCGGTACACGTAGAGGTGTCCCGGGGGTCCGAACATGGTCGCGTTACGGGGTGTCCGGCCTCGGTAGGCGTGGGACGCCGGATCGGTCGCGCCGGAGTACGCCTCGGTCTCCGTGATGGCGATGCTCACGGTTCCCTCCGGGGTCTTGCAGGTGAGGACGCTCCCGAGCAGCTTGGGGGCGACTTCTTCGGCGGGGTGGGCGAGGAGGTCGACGTTCATGCTGACCGCCTTGACGTGCCACGGGTGAAGTGGACGTGCGCGCGTCCGGGCGGGCCTGACGCGACGGCCTTGCGTGTCGTGCGCGCCCAAGAGGCGTCGGGGCTCTCGCTCATGTCGTCCGAGCGTAGTGGTGACCGTCGGGGAACCGGTTACGGTCGTCGCGCGTAACTACGGGGCAGAACCCCGAAAAGGAGTGGAAGACATGGGATTCAAGAAGCTGCTCGCGAGCCTGGGAGCTGGTGGGGCCACCGTCGAGACGGTGCTCACCGAGGAGAACGTGGTCCCGGGCGGCGTCGTCCAGGGTGAGGTGCGGATCCAGGGCGGCAGCGTTGACCAGCAGATCGAGGGGCTTTCCGTCGGTCTGCAGGCGCGGGTCGAGGTGGAGGGCGGTGAGCAGGAGTACAAGCAGAACATCGAGTTCGTGAAGGTGCGTCTGGGGGGCGCCTTCGAGGTCAAGGCCGGTGCGGTGCACGTGGTGCCGTTCGGCCTGGAGATCCCGTGGGAGACTCCGGTGACCGCGGTCGCGGGGCAGCAGCTGCACGGGATGCACATCGGGGTGACGACCGAGCTGGAGATCGCCCGGGCGCTGGACTCCGGTGACCTCGACCCGATCAACGTCCACCCGCTGCCGGCGCAGCAGGCGATCCTGGACGCCTTCATCCAGCTGGGCTTCCGCTTCAAGAGCGCGGACATGGAGCGGGGCCACATCAGCGGGACGCGGCAGAAGCTGCCGTTCTACCAGGAGATCGAGTTCTTCGCGCCGCCGCAGTACCGGGGGCTCAACCAGGTCGAGGTCAGCTTCGTCGCCGACGACCGCGCCATGGACGTCGTCCTGGAGATGGACAAGAAGCCGGGCCTGTTCACCGAGGGCAGCGACTCCTACCGGTCGTTCCAGGTCGACCTGTTCGACTTCCACTCCACCGATTGGGCGGCGTACCTCAACGAGTGGCTGGCCGAGGTCGGCGGCCGTCGCAACTGGTTCTAGTCTCTGCCGTGTCAACGTCGACGGACGCATCGGAGGTACTCGACGTGTCAGAGGGCAAGAGGGCGCCGCTTCCGCACGACTTCCACCCGCCGGTGGCGACGTTCACCGTGGTGAGCGATGACGTCGCGCCGGGCGGGGTGTTGAAGGACGCCCAGGTGCACGCGGCGGGGAACACCTCGCCGCAGCTGAGCTGGGAGGGGTTCCCGGCGGAGACCAAGAGCTTCGCCGTCACCTGCTTCGATCCGGACGCCCCGACGGGCAGCGGGTTCTGGCACTGGGTGTTGTTCGACATCCCCGTGTCGGTGACGGAGCTTCCGGTCGGTGCCGGGTCGGGGTCGTTCGAGGGGCTGCCGGTCGGTGCCGTGCACGCGCGGAACGACTACGGCTCCAAGGACTTCGGGGGTGCGGCTCCTCCGGCGGGTGATCCGGCGCACCGGTACGTCTTCACCGTGTACGCGGTGGACCGGGAGAAGCTCGGCCCGGATGCCGATGCCTCGCCGGCGGCCGTGGGGTTCCACCTGCGGTTCCACACGCTCGGCCGGGCCCAGTTGATCGGTGAGTACGCGGCCCCCGCGGCGGTCTGATCGTTCGTTTGTTGTTTGCCCGCTTCTGGTCTTGGAGAGATCAGAAGCGGGCATCTTTTGTTGCACGGGAAATTGCGTTGTCCGACCCGGCCGGCCCGGCCATCGTTGATCCAAGCCCGAACCCCAGGTCGGGGCGGGCCGGCACACGGGAGGTGGGCAACATGCGGGACACGCTGGTGCTGAACGCGAGCTTCGAGCCGCTTTCGACGGTCACCCTCAACCGCGCGGTGGTGCTCGTCCTGCAGGACAAGGCCGTCGTCGAGCAGGCCCATCCCGAGCTGCGGGTGCGGGGTGCCGCCGTCGACCTCCCGGTGCCCCGGGTCATCAGGCTCTGCCGGTACGTCCGGGTGCCCTTTCGAAGACAGGCGCCGTGGTCGAGGCGGGGCGTGCTGGTCAGGGACCAACACCGGTGCGCGTACTGCGGGAAGCGGGCGACGACGGTCGACCACGTCGTGCCGCGGGCGCAGGGTGGTGGGGACAACTGGCTGAATACGGTTGCCTCTTGCGCCGAGGACAACCACCGCAAGGCGGACCGGACGCCCGAGCAGGCCGGAATGCCGCTGCTGCACCAGCCCTTCGAGCCGACTCCGGCGGACGCCATGCTGCTCGCGCTGCGGGCGAGCGAGCGGTCCGCGCTGCCGGCGTGGTTGGCCGAATCGGCTGCGTGAGGGCTGTCCCCCAGTCGCGGACGGGTCCGCCCCACCGTGCGGTGGGGCGGACCCGTCCGCCCTGCGCGGGCTATCCGAGCGTCAGTTGCAGGATCGCCACGATGCCGACCGTGATGATCACTCCCCTCAGGACCGTCGGGGAGAGCTTGCGGCCGACCTTGGCGCCGAGTTGGCCGCCGAGGGTCGAGCCGACGGCAATGAGGAGGACGGCGGTCCAGTCGAAGTCGGCGACGAAGAGGAAGAAGACGGCTGCGATTCCGTTGACGAGGGCACCGAGGACGTTCTTGACGGCGTTGATCCGCTGCAGGTCGTCGTGGAGCAGCAGGCCCATCAGGGAGAGGTAGAGCACTCCCTGCGCGGCTCCGAAGTACCCGCCGTACATGCTGGCGAGGAGGAGTCCAAAGAGCAGGCCGGGGCTGCCGTCGGGATGGGCTCCGCTTCCGCTCTGCTCCCGGCGTCGCTTCACTGCGGCGGCGATGCGGGGCTGGAGCAGGACCAGGACGAGGGCGAGGCCGATGAGGACGGGGACGATCGCGTCGAAGGCAGTGGACGGCAGCGCGAGGAGCAGGACCGCACCGATGAGGCCGCCGACGAGGGCGGCCCCGCCGAGGCGGAGGAGCCGTCGCTTCTGCCCCTTGAGCTCGCGGCGGTAGCCGATCGCTCCGCTGATGGAACCGGGCACGAGGCCGAGGGAGTTGGAGACGTTCGCGGTGATCGGGGGGAGTCCGGTCGCGAGCAGGACCGGGAAGGTGATCAGCGTTCCCGATCCCACTATGGTGTTGATGGTGCCGGCGCCGACGCCGGCGGCGAAGACTGCAAGGGCTTCCCAGATGGACAAAGCCTTTTCCTCACATGGTCAGTGAATCGCCTCCCCGCCCCGATGTCATCGAGGTCGAGGGGCTCGCACCGATCATGCACCAGAGTTACGTGTACGCGTCAGTCGACTGTGGGCTCGTCCCGACGCTCGACCGGTGCGCCCTTGACGTTGAAGCCGGGGACGCCGTTGCCGACGTTGCCGAGGGCTCCGGAGAGGCCCTTGAGGGCGTCGCCGATCTCGCTGGGCACGATCCAGAGCTTGTTGGCGTCGCCCTCGGCGATCTTCGGCAGCATCTGGAGGTACTGGTAGGACAGGAGCTTCTGGTCCGGGTCGCCCGCGTGGATCGCCTCGAAGACCGTGCGGACCGCCTGGGCCTCGCCCTCGGCCTTGAGGGCGGCTGCCTTGGCCTCGCCCTCGGCGCGCAGGATCGCCGACTGCTTCTCGCCCTCGGCGGTCAGGATGGCGGACTGGCGGGTGCCCTCGGCCGTGAGGATGGCGGCGCGCTTGTCCCGCTCGGCGCGCATCTGCTTCTCCATCGAGTCCTGGATGGAGGTCGGCGGCTCGATGGCCTTCAGTTCGACGCGGTTGACGCGGATGCCCCACTTGCCGGTGGCTTCGTCGAGGACGCCGCGGAGGGCCGCATTGATCTCCTCGCGGGAGGTGAGCGTCCGCTCCAGGTCCATGCCGCCGATGATGTTGCGCAGGGTGGTGACGGTGAGCTGCTCGATCGCCTGGATGTAGCTGGCGACCTCATAGGTGGCGGCACGGGCGTCGGTCACCTGGTAGTAGATGACGGTGTCGATGTTGACGACCAGGTTGTCCTGGGTGATCACCGGCTGTGGCGGGAAGGGAACGACCTGCTCGCGGAGGTCGATCCGGTTGCGGATCGAGTCGATGAACGGGACGACGATGTTCAGTCCGGCATTGAGGGTGCGGGTGTAGCGGCCGAAGCGCTCCACGATCGCCGCGCTCGCCTGCGGGATGACCTGGATCGTCTTGATCAAGGCGATGAAGACGAGCACCACCAGAATGATCAGGACGATGATGACTGCTGACATCGTGTTCCCCGTGCCCTTCGCTGCCGGATGACTGCCGGATCGTTTTCGATGATCGAGTTTCCCAGATGGCGGAGCCCCATGGGCGCGGTTCGGTCACATGACGACCGCGGTTGCCCCGTCGATCTCCACGACGTCGACCTCTTCGCCCGGCTCGAAGCTCTGTCCGGTGTCGAGCGTCCGGGCGGACCAGACCTCGCCGGCGAGCTTGATGCGGCCCCCGTTGCTGTCGACGCGCTCCAGGACGACGGCGTGCTTGCCCTTCAGCGCGTCCACCCCGCTGGAGAGTCCGGGACTCGCGTCGCGGTGCCGGGCCGCGATCGGGCGCACCACCGCGATGAGCGCCACGGACACCACGACGAAGACGAGCACCTGGGCGACGATGCCCAGTCCCAGGGCGGCCGTCACCGCCCCGGCAACGGCTCCGACGGCCAGCATGCCGAACTCCGGCATCGCGGTCAGGACCAGCGGGATGCCGAGCCCCACCGCTCCGATCAGCCACCACACCCACGTATCGATGTCCACGTGGTCATGGTAGGGCGGTGGGGTCCTCCCGGACAGGGCGCGGGCGGCCGTGCGGAACGCCGGTGACCCGTCGGTTCACTTCAGGGGCAGGCCGCGGGCGGTCCAACGGTCGCCGACCCGCTCGACGACGAGCGGCAGTCCGAAGCAGTGGGAGAGGTTGCGGGAGGTGAGCTCGGTCTCCACGGGGCCGGCGGCGAGCACCTTGCCCTGGCGGATCATCAGGACGTGGGTGAAGCCGGGGGCGATCTCCTCGACGTGGTGGGTGACCATGATCATGGAGGGCGCGTACGGGTCGCGGGCGAGGCGACCGAGGCGGCGGACCAGGTCCTCGCGGCCGCCGAGGTCGAGTCCTGCGGCGGGCTCGTCGAGGAGCAGGAGCTCGGGGTCGGTCATCATCGCGCGGGCGATCAGGGTGCGCTTGCGCTCGCCCTCGGAGAGGGTGCCGAACTTGCGGTCCAGGTAGTCGTTCATTCCGAGCCGGTCGAGGAAGGCCTTGGCGCGGGCCTCGTCGATCGGGTCGTAGTCCTCGTTCCAGGTGGCGGTCATGCCGTACGCGGCGGTGAGGACGGTCTGCAGGACGGTTTGGCGCTTGGGGAGCTTCTCCGCCATGGCGATGCCGGCCATCCCGATCCGGGGGCGGAGTTCGAAGACGTCGGTGCCGACGCCGCCGAGTTGCTCGCCCAGGACGCGGGCGGCGCCCTTGGTGGGGAAGAGGTAGCTGGAGGCGACGTTCAGAAGGGTGGTCTTGCCGGCGCCGTTGGGGCCGAGGATGACCCAGCGCTCGCCTTCCTTGACCGACCAGGAGACCTCGTCCACCAGAGCGCGTCCGTCGCGGACCACGGATACGTCCACCAGCTCCAGTACATCGCTCATGAGCGCGTTGTCTCCCCTTGCGGTCGAGTCGTGTCGTCGCCTTGCGCCGATGGGCGCGGCGTCCAGGGGAAAACCTACGTTATCGACGGAGCGGACCGGTCCGTAGGGCTTCCTTCGAGTGCCTAGTCTGGGGGGATGCTTTCGGAACCACGCTCAGGACGTCTGGCCGCCTGGGGCAATGCCCTGCTGGCCGGTGCGGTGTCGCCGGACGAGGCGGCGCTCGCGATTGTCGGGGAAGACGCGGTGCACCGCGTCGAGGGGCTGCCGGGCGAGGCGGGGCCGGTGGGGCTGACGCTCGCGCTGGGCCGGTTGCGGCGGCTCGGGGTGACCGGGTGGCGGGTGGCGCTACCGGCACCGGGGCATCCGCTGGGGTTGAGCGGGCCGCCGGACTTCAATGCGCGCGCCTTGGAGGCGGAGGAGGCGGCGGTGGGCTTCGGTGCGCCGTACGGTCTCGTGCCGGAGGTCTCGGAGGCGGGCCCCGAGGGCGACGTGCACGTCTCGGTGGTCTGGCACTGCTTGGGGGTGAGGGAGGCTCCGCCGGCGGACGTGCCCTCGCTCGGCGAGGCGGAGCGCGAGCTGGCGGAGGCCCTGCGGGACGCGACCGCGGCGCTGACCCGGCTCGACGTGGCGGCCTCGGGGCCTGCGGCGGAGGCGGCGCGCGAGGCGTACCGGGCGCGGTCGGAGGTGGGGCGCGAGGTGCTCGCCCCGGGCTATCCGCCGCGTGCGGTCCGCGTCCTGGAGCTGGCCCAGCGGATCGGGCTCCTCGTGAACCTGGCGTACGGCCATGGGCACGGGGGTGCGGTGAGCGCCTCGGAGATGGCGGCGCGGGGCGCGGCGCTGCGGCCGGTGGAGCGGGTGGCCCGGCGGGCCCAGGTCGCCGCCTACAACGCCTATGTGGAGGAGCGGGAGCGGGAGCGGGGCTTCTGACCCGAGGGGCGGGGAGGTCGTCCGGCGCCGCTCCCCGGACGGTCCGGCGGTGCCGAGGGGTGCGGCTGTTCTCCGCGGAGGGTGGTGCGCGGGCGCCGGGGTCCGGTGGGGAAAGGAAGGACCCCCGGCTCCGGGGGGATCGTCCGGGGCCGGGGGCGGTGCGACGGGTCAGCCGTTGAAGGCTCCGTTGCCGAAGGCCGGGTTGAGCAGACCGATCACGTTGACCGTGTTGCCGGAGACGTTCACGGGGACGTGGACCGGAGCCTGCACCAGGTTGCCGGAGGCGACGCCCGGCGAGTTGAGGGCCTGACCCATGGCCTCGGCGCCGTGGGCGGAGGCGACACCCGTGCCGGCGGCGACGATGCCACCGGCGATCACGGTGAGGGCAGCGGCCTTCTTGAAGTTCTTCACGTGGTACTTCCTCCTGGTCATCACTGCGGCCGGTCCGCCGCAGTACGCCATGGAGAACGCCTCAGCCCTCGCCAGGTTGCGCCGAATGGGGGACATACACACGACGGTATGACAGGGGGAACGGTCGTGCGCCCGGCGTGTACGAGGGGCGCATCAGTCGGTGAAGCCGTGCCGGACCGCCCAGAGCGCCGCCTGGGTGCGGTCCGCGAGGTCGAGCTTCATGAGGATGTTCGAAACGTGGGTCTTGACGGTCTTCTCCGAGAGGACGAGCGCACGGGCGATCTCCCTGTTGGACCGGCCGTCCGCTATCAGGCCGAGGACCTCGCGTTCCCGCTCCGTGAGGGACGAACCCCGCCCCGTGCCCCCCTGGGAGTCCTCCTGCGCCAGGAGCGCGCGGGCGGCCTCGGGCTGGAGGAGCACGTGCCCCGCGTGCACGGAGCGGATCGCACCGGCCAGGGCGTCCGGGTCGACGTCCTTGTAGACGTATCCACAGGCTCCGGCCCGGAGCGCGGGGATGACCGTCCGCTGCTCGGTGAAGCTGGTCACGATCAGGACCCTCGCCGGGTTGGCGAGCTCGCGGAGCCCCTTCAGCGCTTCGATGCCGTCCGTGCCCGGCATCTTCACGTCCATGAGGACCACGTCGGGGCGGAGCTCTTCGGCCCGGGCAACCCCCTCGGCGCCGTCGGCCGCCTCCCCCACCACTTCTATGTCGTCCTGGACCTCCAAGAAGGTGCGCAGGCCTCGGCGGACGACCTGGTGATCGTCGACCAGTAGGACTCGGATCCGCTGGTCAGCCACCGGGAACCTCCATCTCGATCGTGGTGCCCTCGCCCGGGGCCGAGATCACGGTGAGCCGCCCTCCGACACCGCCCGCGCGGTCCCGCATGGAGACCAGGCCGAGGTGGCGGCCGGCACTGCGGACCGCGAGTGGGTCGAAGCCCCTGCCGTCGTCGGTGACGGTGAGTCGCGCGCCCTGTCCGCTGCGGGTGAGGGAAACCCGTACGAGCTCCGCGTCCGCGTGCCGCAGGGCGTTGTGCAGGGCCTCCTGGGCGACCCTGAGGACGGCCTCTTCCTGGGCGGCGGGCAGGGCCCGGATCCCCGGGCCGTCGAAGGTGACCCGCGCGGAATGGGCGCGGTCCAGGACCTGGACGTGGGTGCGGAGCGTGTGGACGAGGCCGTCCTCGTCCAGGGCGGCGGGGCGGAGCTCGACGACGGCGGCGCGGAGCTCGTCCGCGGCTTCGGCCGCCAGCGCGGCGACCTGCTGGAGCTCGCCCTTGGCACGGGTCGGGTCCCGGTCGACGAGGGCGGCGGCGGCCTGGGCGGTGAGCCGGAGGGAGAACAGCTTCTGGCTGACGGCGTCGTGCAGCTCATGGGCGAGGCGGGAGCGCTCCTCCGCAATGGTGAGTTCACGGCTGCGCTCGTACAGCCGGGCGTTGGTGAGGGCGATGGCCGCGTGCTGGGCGAGGATCGAGAGGAGCTCCTCGTCCTCGGCGGTGAAGCCGCAGCCCCCGGCCTCTTCCGAGCAGCGCTTGTTGGCGAGGAAGAGCGCGCCGATGGTCTCGTCCCCGTCCCTCACGGGGAGGCCCAGGAAGTCGGACATCTGGGGATGGGCATCCGGCCAGCCCTCGAAGCGGGGGTCCCTTCGGACGTCGGCGAGCCGCTCGGGCTCGGCCGTGTGGAGCATCGAGGCGAGGACGCCGTGCTGCCGGGGCAGCGGGCCGATGGCCTTCCACTGTTCGTCGCTGACGCCGTCGACGACGAACTGGGCGAAGCCCCCGTGGTCGTCGGGGACGCCCAGGGCCGCGTACTCGGCGTCGAGCAGTTCACGGGCGGAGGCCACGATCGTCTTGAGGACGTCGCGGACCTCCAGGTGACGGCTCATCGCCAGGAGAGCGGTGCTCACGGCGGCCAGGCCGGAGCTCGGTCGGTGGCTCATGCGCTCACCGTACCGGCGGTGCGTGACGGCCCGGATCCGCCCGTGGACGAGGGCGGGGCAGGTCTCGGGACCTAGGCCCGGGGCACTCCGGTGGTCCGGGGCGGGTGTTCCGGGGCGGGCGCGGCTCCGGGGAAACCGGGTCACGCGGATGCACCGCGGCGATGCGGGACGGACGTCCCTGGAGGAGGAGTTCGGCGCTATCCGTCTCCTCCGCACGGAGGAGTTGATTCACCGTCTGCATTGCTGACGCAACGCATGGTCAGTTCGTTACCCGGCCGATGTGAGGCCGCGCATAGGACGCACATCACTTACGAAGCTCGCTAGTGGACATCTGACACCGGATATCGGCGGAGAAAACGGGCCAGGGAGGACAGTTTTCCCCCCTCGATCAGGGCCCTGATCTACTAGCCGGGATCGTACGTCACAGCTTTGCCAGCTCATTTTGCTGCCGCTAAGAATTGCCCCCGTCGCCGCCGAGTAGGCGCAGCGCCGCCCCGGCCGAGCGACCCCCAGCGATTCGAAGAGGTAGTCCTGCATGTCTGCGAACACCCCTGGCCACAGTCGTGGTCTGAAGAAGACCCACAAGGCCACGATCGCCGGCGTCGCCGCCCTGAGCGCCGCAGCCCTCGCCCTCACCCTCGTGCCGGGCAACCAGGGCAGCACCGAGATCGAGCCGCAGGCCCTCTCGGGCACCCAGCAGGTCGCCTGGGCGTACGACGCGAACAGCCCGCAGGCGAAGGCGCTTGCCGCCAGCATCAGCGAGCAGCAGACGACCATCGGCCTGAAGGCCAAGCAGGAGGCCGAGGCGAAGGCCAAGGCGGACGCCAAGGCGAAGGCGGACGCCAAGGCGAAGGCGGACGCCAAGGCGAAGGCCGAGGCCAAGGCCAAGGCCGAGGCCAAGGCCAAGGCGGACGCGAAGGCCAAGGCGAAGGCCGAGGCCAAGGCCAAGGCGGCCGCGAAGAAGCGGGCCGCGGAGAAGGCCGCCGCGAGCCGGGCCGCCGCCCGCAAGCCGGTCTTCGCGAACAACCTCGACGGCTGGATCCGCGAGGCGCTCTCCATCATGGACAAGCACGACATTCCGGGCACCTACAACGGTCTGCACCGGAACATCATGCGCGAGTCCAGCGGCAACCCCTACGCCATCAACAACTGGGACATCAACGCCATCAACGGCGTGCCCTCCAAGGGCCTGCTCCAGGTGATCTACCCGACCTTCAAGGCCTACCACGTGCCCGGCACCAAGTTCGACCAGTACGACCCGGTCGCCAACATCGTCGCCGCCGCCAACTACGCGGCCGACCGCTACGGCTCGATCGACAACGTCAACAGCGCCTACTGACCGTCGTCCGTCGACGCCCCGGTCCGCAGCGCGCCGAAGGGCGGCACCCCCGTGCGGGGTGCCGCCCTTCGGGCGTACCGCCCGCGGTCGTCACTTGCGCATGACCTCGGGCTCGTGGCGGCGGAGCAGACGGGCCACGACGAAGCAGCAGACGGCGGCCATCGCCAATTGGATGCCGAGGTCCAGGCTCCACTGACCGACCGCGTGCTCCCACAGCGGGTCGGTGTTCGTGGGGTCCTGGCGGTCCCACGGAGGCATCAGGTGACCCAGGTCGAGGGTGCTGCCGGCGCCGGCGATGCCCCAGCGGGAGGGCATCAGCCAAGCGAACTGCTCCAGGCCGGGCGAGTCGTACACCTGGAAGAGGATGCCGGTGAAGACCACCTGGACGATCGCGAACATGACGAGCAGCGGCATGGTCTTCTCGGCGGTCTTCACCAGCGAGGAGATGACCAGGCCGACCATCATCGAGGTGAGGCCGAGTGCGATGACCTGGATGCACAGCTCGATGGCCGGAGGCATGAACAGGCCCTCTTCGGGCAGCTCACGGGTGGCGAAGCCGATGCCGCAGATGATCACGCCCTGGAAGGCGGTGATCAGGCCGAGGACGATGACCTTGGACATCAGGTACGCCGAACGGGAGAGGCCGACGGCGCGCTCCCGCTCGTAGATGACCCGCTCCTTGATCAGTTCACGGACGGAGTTGGCCGCGCCGGAGAAGCACATGCCGACCGCCAGGATCAGCATGATCGTGCCGGCGTCGCCGTTGAAGCGGGCCGGCGGCTTGGGTCTGCCGAGGCCGAAGTCCGCCGGGATGACGACGGACACCGCGCCGAGGACGGCCGGCAGGATCACCATCAGGGCCATGAAGCCCTTGTCGGAGGCGATCACCGACACATAGCGGCGGATCAGCGTCCACAGCTGGGACCCCCAGCCCTGGGGCTTGGGCGGACGGGCCATCGCCTGCTGCGGCATCTGGACGGGCTGGGCGGCGACGGCGTCGATGTCCGCGGCGTACAGCTGGTAGTGCTGCGAGCCCTTCCACCGGCCCGCCCAGTCGTAGTCGCGGTAGTTCTCGAAGGCGGAGAAGACGTCGGCCCAGGTGGAGTAGCCGAAGAAGTTCAGTGCCTCCTCCGGCGGGCCGAAGTAGGCCACGGAGCCGCCGGGCGCCATGACGAGCAGCTTGTCGCACAGGCCCAGCTCGGCCACCGAGTGGGTGACGACCAGGACGGTGCGGCCGTCGTCGGCGAGGGCACGGAGCAGCTGCATCACGTCGCGGTCCATGCCCGGGTCGAGCCCGGAGGTCGGCTCGTCCAGGAAGATCAGCGAGGGCTTGGTCAACAGCTCCAGGGCGACGGAGACGCGCTTGCGCTGGCCGCCGGAGAGGGAGGTGACCTTCTTCTCCTTGTGGATGTCGAGCTTGAGCTCGCGCAGCACCTCGTCGATGCGGGCCTCCCGCTCCGCGGTGGCGGTGTCGCCGGGGAAGCGGAGCTTGGCGGCGTAGCGGAGCGCCTTCTGCACGGTCAGTTCCTTGTGCAGGATGTCGTCCTGCGGGACCAGTCCGATGCGCTGGCGCAGTTCGGCGAACTGCTTGTAGAGGCTCCGGTTGTCGTAGAGGACGTCGCCCTCGTTGGCCGGGCGGTAGCCCGTCAGGGCCTTGAGCAAGGTCGACTTGCCCGAGCCGGAGGGACCGATGACGCCGATCAGCGACTTCTCGGGAACGCCGAAGGTGACGTCCTTGAGGATCTGCTTGCCGCCGTCGACCGTGACCGTGAGGTGGCGGGCCGAGAAGGAGACCGAGCCGGTGTCGACGAACTCTTCCAACTGACCGCCGACGATGCGGAAGGTCGAGTGGCCGACGCCGACGATGTCCTGCGGGCCCAGGAGGGCCGTGCCGCCCTTGGCGATCGGCTGACCGTTGACGTACGTGCCGTTGTGCGAGCCGAGGTCACGGATCTCGAAGCGGCCGTCGGGCGTCGCGTGGAACTCCGCGTGGTGCCGCGAGACCTGGAGGTCGGAGACGACCAGCTCGTTCTCGAGGGCACGGCCGATCCGCATGACGTGACCGAGGGACAGCTGGTGGAACGTGGTGGGGCTGCGGTCGGCATAGGCGGACGACGCCCCGGTGGCCGCGCCGGGGCGGTCGTGTCCGGGCCCCTGCTGCTGCGGGATCTGCTGGTGGGGGACCTGCTGGTGGGCCGGCGGCTGCTGCCATCCCTGTTGCTGCGGGGCCTGCTGCTGCGGGGCCTGCTGGGCGGCGACGGGTGAGGGCACCGGGTGCTGCGCCTGGACCGGCGTCTGCTGCTGGGGCGCGGTGACGGCGCCGTCGGCGAGGTTCAGCCGCGGCCCGTCGGTCGCATTGCCGAGGTGGACGGTCGAACCGGGGCCGATCTCCACCTGGTGGACCCGCTGCCCCTGGACGAAGGTGCCGTTCGTGGAGCCGTGGTCCTCGAGGACCCAGCTCCGGCCGCCCCAGCTGATGGTGGCGTGCCGCCAGGAGACCCTGGCGTCCTCGACCACCAGGTCACCCTGCGGGTCCCGGCCCAGGGTGTACGACCGGGACGGATCGAGCGTCCAGGTCCTGCCGTTCAATTCCAGTACGAGTTCTGGCACTCCATGCCCCACTACTTGTCCCCCGATGTACCCCCGCCTACGGGAGTCCAGGGATGGCGAATCATCCTGGGGAACTATTTCAGGCCCGGTCCGCTCTCCGAAAGTCGGGCCGAAGGAAGACGTTCGAGGGTGGCTCCCCAGCCACCGGGGTGTCCGCTGGGCGGGACGGACGCCCGAACGGTGCGCGGTGCCGGATACGGTGGAACCACCATGAGCGCATCGCAGACCTCAGACGTTCCCACCCTTCTCGTCAAGATCTTCGGGAAGGACCGTCCCGGGATCACCGCGGGACTCTTCGACACCCTCGCCGCCTACTCCGTCGACGTCGTGGACATCGAGCAGGTGGTCTCCCGCGGCCGCCTCGTCCTGTGCGCGCTCGTCACCGAGCCGACCGTCGCCTCACCGGGCGAGCTCCGCGCCACCGTGCACAGTTGGGCCGAGTCGCTGAAGCTCCAGGCCGAGATCATCTCCGGTACGGGCGACAACCGTCCCCGCGGTGAAGGACGCTCGCACGTCACCGTGCTCGGCAATCCCCTCACCGCGGAACAGACGGCGGCCATAGCGGCCAGGATCGCGGAGACCGGCGGCAACATCGACCGCGTCTTCCGCCTGGCGAAGTACCCGGTGACAGCGGTGGAGTTCGCGGTCTCGGGCTGCGAGACCGAACCCTTGCGGACCGCACTGGCCACCGAGGCGCACAGCGTCGGGGTGGACGTGGCCGTGGTCTCCGCCGGTCTCCACCGGCGCGCACAGCGACTCGTCGTCATGGACGTCGATTCGACCCTGATCCAGGACGAGGTGATCGAACTCTTCGCGGCGCACGCGGGCTGCGAGGACGAGGTCGCCGAGGTGACGGCGGCGGCGATGCGCGGCGAGCTCGACTTCGAGCAGTCGCTCCATGCACGCGTGGAACTACTGGCCGGGCTCGACGCCTCGGTGGTCGACAAGGTCCGTGCCGAGGTGCGGCTGACGCCCGGGGCCCGGACCCTGATCCGTACGCTCAAGCGGCTCGGCTACCAGGTGGGCGTGGTCTCCGGGGGGTTCACCCAGGTCACCGACGACCTCAAGGAACGGCTCGGCCTCGACTTCGCCTCCGCCAACACCCTGGAGATCGTGGACGGGAAGCTCACCGGCCGGGTCACCGGTGAGATCGTCGACCGGGCGGGCAAGGCGCGACTGCTGCGCCGGTTCGCCGCGGAGGCGGGGGTGCCGCTGGCCCAGACCGTGGCGATCGGTGACGGTGCGAACGATCTGGACATGCTGAACGCGGCGGGGCTGGGCGTGGCGTTCAACGCGAAGCCGGTGGTGCGCCGGGCGGCCCACACGGCGGTGAACGTGCCCTTCTTGGACACCGTGCTGTACCTGCTCGGCATCACGCGCGAGGAGGTCGAGGCCGCGGACGTCGGCGAGGACGACCTGCTGCACTGAGCGGTGGCGGTACGGAGGAGGGCCCTGGTCGGACGACCGCCGGGCCCTTCCCCGTGGGGTCCGGTCAGGCGTGCGGGGACCAGAAGTCGACGAGCCGGCCGACGCCGTGTTCCACGGACTTCCAGGAGCCGTTGAAGGTGAGGACGGCGAAGGCCGAGGTGGGGAAGCCCCCGCGGTTCATCCGGGCGAGGGCATCGCCCTCGGCCGCGCCGGCGAGGGCATCGGCGAGGGCGTGCATGCCCGGGTTGTGGCCGACGAGCAGGAGGTTGCCCACCGCGTCCGGGGTCTCGTTGACCACGGCGATGAGCTCCCCGAGCGAGGCCTCGTAGATCCGCTCCTCGTACACCGTCCTGGGGCGCACGGGCAGTTCCTGCACCGCCAGCTTCCACGTCTCACGCGTGCGGAGGGCGGTGGAGCAGAGGGCCAGGTCGAAGCCGATGCCGGTCTCGGTGAGCCTGCGACCGGCCACCGGGGCGTCCTTGCGGCCTCGCTCGGCGAGGGGGCGCTCATGGTCGGACTCGTCGTTCCAGTCGGCCTTCGCGTGCCGGAGGAGCACGATGCTGCGGGGTGTATCGACGCTCATGGTCCACAGCTTCGCACGAAACGGGCCACGGCGACTCAGAGAGGGAGCGTTTGCCGGACCTGCTGCAGGACCCGTCCGACCGCCGGGTCATCGGTGGTCGCATGGGCCCCACCCGCACCGGCCACCAGCATCAGGAGGACGAGGAAGGAGACCGCGGGGAGGAGGAGCGCCCACCAGGGAAGTCGGGTGTCGACGCGGGTCGTCGTGGCCCTGGTGCCGGGGTGCGTGGGGGCCGACATGGCCGCCTCCGTGGGTTGGTTCCGCGCTTTCGCCGTCGTCTCCACCGTACGGAGCGCGCCGACTCCCGCCCATCGGGTGATCCACCCACTTCTCCCTGACAGCAGCCCCCTAGGGGATGCGGGGGCCACCCCCACCTCGGACGGGGGTCCCCCCGTCTCAGGGGGAGGCGAAGGAGGCGATGAGGGCGATGACCACGGTGATGCCGAGCATCGCGCCGAGCACGAGGAGCAGCTTCTTCTGGCCGTTCTGGGGGTTGGGTTCGAGGACTGGCATGGGGACAGTCTCGCACCTCAGCATTCGTCCTCGACCGTCCGGTCCCGGCCGGCCAGGGTTCCGACGATCATCTGCGGCACCATCAGTCCGCCCATCAGTGCGATGGGCAGTCCCCAGCCGCCGCTGTGCTGGTAGAGCACGCCGACGAGGAGGGGCCCGGGGATCGAGATGAGGTAGCCGATGCTCTGGGCGAAGGCGGAGAGCCGGACGACGCCGGAGCCGGTGCGCGAGCGCAGTCCGATCAGGGTGAGGGCCAGGGGGAAGGCGCAGTTCGAGATGCCCAGGAGCACGGCCCAGCACCATGCACCGGCGGCCGGGGCGAGGAGGAGACCGGCGTAGCCGGTGAGTCCGCACAGGCCGAGGGCGATGACGATCGGTCCCTGGTTCCGCATCCGGGTGGCGAGGCGCGGGATGACGAAGGCCAGCGGAACGCCCATGACCATGGTCACGGCGAGGAGCACGCCCGCGGTGGTGGCGGGGACGCCGGCGTCCCGGAAGATCTGCGGCATCCAACCCATGGTGATGTAGGCACCGGTGGCCTGGAGGCCGAAGAAGACGCCGAGCGCCCAAGCCGTACGGCTGCGGGTGATCCGCGGGGCGGACGCCGGCGCCGCTTCCCGGATCGGAGCGGTCGGTCGGACCGCTTCCGCGCCCCGGTCCCGCAGCAGCGGGAACCAGGGCAGGACCGCGAGCGCGGCCAGCGCCGCCCAGAGGCCCAGCCCGAGGCGCCAGTCGCCGCCGAGGGCGTCGGTCAGCGGGACGGTGGTGGCTGCGGCGACGGAGGTGCCGAGGGCGAGCGCCATGGAGTAGAGCCCGGTCATGCTGCCCACGCGGTCGGGGAAGTACCGCTTGACGATGACCGGCATCAGGACGTTGCTGACGGCGATGCCCATCAGGGCGAGGGCGCTGGCGGCGAGGAAGGCGGCGGTGCCGGTCGCGAAGGGCCGCAGGACCAGGCCCGTGAAGACGGCCGCCATGCCCGCGCAGACGACGGCGGCGGGGCCGAAGCGGCGGGCGAGGCGCGGGGCCGTGATCCCGAAGACCGCGAAGCAGAGCGGGGGGACGGAGGTGAGGACGCCGGCGACGCTGCCGCTCATGTGGAGGCCGCTGCTGACCTCTTCGAGGAGGGCCCCGAGGCTGGTGATGGCGGGGCGCAGGTTGAGCGCGGCCAGGACGAGCCCGACGGACACCAGGCCGAGGGTCCAGCGCGCCGGGGCGGTCCGGAGCTCGGGGCCGGGGCTGCGGTCCGGTGCGGGAGGGTCTCCTGCCGTGGTGACCGCAGTGGCGTTCCCGGCCGGTCGTGCGGCGGGGTCGGTGGTCTTCGGCTCGTCAGGCATGACGCCATCATAGAATCATGGGATGATTGATTGTCCAATGTCGAACGAACGGGAAGGCGTTCCATGCCCCTCGGTCATCCCCGGCGCACCGGTCTCTCCGATCAGGTGATCGCCGAACTGCGGAACCAGATCACCTCCGGCGAATGGCCGGTGGGTTCGCGCATCCCGACCGAACCCGAACTGGTCGAGCAGCTGGGCGTGGCCCGCAACACGGTGCGCGAGGCCGTCCGCGCGCTCGCGCACAACGGGCTGCTCGACATCCGCCAGGGCTCGGGGACGTACGTCGTCGCCACCAGCGAACTGGCGGGCGTCATGCACCGGCGCTTCGCCGGCTCCGACCCGCGGCACGTCGCCGAGCTGCGCTCGACGCTGGAGTCGGCGGCGGCCCGGTTCGCGGCCGGGCGGCGCACCGAACGGGACCTGAAGCAGCTGGACGCCCTGTTGGAGCGGCGCGAGGAGGCGTGGGAGTCCGGGGACGCGGAGCGCTTCGTCATGGTCGACGCGGCCTTCCACCACGCGGTCGTCGCCGCCTCGGGCAACGAGGTGCTGACGGAGCTCTACGCGGACCTCGGCGATCTGCTCCGGGACTGGCTGCGCGACGACGTGGGGCGGGTGCTGCGACCGGAGAACCACATGGACCACGCGCGCCTGGTGGACGCGATCCGGGAGGGCGACGCCGAGCGGGCCGGCGCCGAGGCCGCCGGCTACCCCTTCATGTGCCTCAGGAGTTCCGCTCCGGAAGCGGACCGGGAGCGGGAGCCGGGTCCACCGGCTGGTGCGTGACCCAGGCGGACCGGACCTCCTTCCAGCAGCGGGCGGTGACCCGGGCGTAGTCGGCGGGCACCACGTCCACGGGAGCGCTGTCGCTGTCGACGTCCCACCAACGGTCGCACTCGACGTGCAGGCGGATCCGGTCGGTGCGCGGGTACGGGTTGCTGCAGTGGGCGGTGACCTGCGACCCCTCGACGACGGTGCGGCAGGAGGCTCCGAAATCCTCCCGGTCCCCGGCCGCGGGGGCTGCGGGGGCTCCCTCGGCGGGTGGCGGAACGGCCCGCACCTCGGCGGCGACGGCCATCCCGGTGAGCAGAACGGCGACGGAGGCGAACGTCCCGAAGCCGTGACGTATCGCGCGCATGCCCGCACCTCCTCCCGCCAGCGAAAGGAACATCACGCTCTGCCCCAGTTTGGGGTCATTCGGGCTACTTTTCGAGTCGGGCAGGAGTTGCGG
>NZ_JBHYMK010000093.1:0-20057 GCF_042743065.1 Streptomyces sp. NPDC058872 | reverse complement strand
CACAACCAACTCAGCAAGACCCGCAACCGTCGGACACCCAAAAACATCCCGAATCGTCAACCGAACACCCAGCACATCAGCAATCACATTCGTCAGCCGAGCCGCCAACAACGAATGCCCGCCGAGAGCGAAGAAACTGTCGTCCACGCCCACCGGGTCCACCGTCTCCAACGTCTTGGCGAACAGACCCGCGAGGATCTCCTCCAGGGGGGTGCGTGGGGTGCGGCCGGTGGTGGTGAGGGGGGTGGGGTGGGGCAGGGCCCGCTTGTCGATCTTTCCGTTCGGGGTCAGGGGGAGTTGGTCGAGGATCGTCAGGTAGGTCGGCACGAGGTGCTCGGGCAGTCGACCGGTCACGTGCCGGCGGATCTGCTCGGCTTCGACCTCACGGTCCGTGACGACGTAGGCGGCGAGCCGCTTCTCGTGGACGGTCACTGCGGCGCGGGTAACGTGGGGGTGGGTCAGCAGGGCGGCTTCGGTCTCTCCCGGCTCGACGCGGAAGCCACGGATCTTGATCTGGTCGTCCGACCTCCCCTCGTAGTGCAAACGGCCCTGACGGTCGAAACGGACCAGGTCACCGGTGCGGTAGAGCCGGCTGCCCGGTGCACCGAAGGGATTGGCCACGAAACGGACAGCCGTCACATCCGACCTACCGAGATATCCGTGCGCCAGACCGTCACCCGCCACGTACAGCTCCCCGGTCACGCCCGGCGGACACAGGTTCATCTGCGCGTCCAGAACATAGGCCGCCTTGTTGACCAACGGCGTCCCGATGGGAACGACCGCCTGGGGCCGCTCACCCGACTCGACCGCGTGGGTGGTGGCGTAGATCATGACCTCGGCGGGTCCATAGCCGTTGAGCACGGCAATGCCGGGCCTGAGCTGCTGGAGCTTGTGCACGTGCGCCGGAGAAGCCGCCTCCCCCACCGTGTAGGCGGTGGTGACGGTGTCGAAGGCCTCGGGGTGCTCGTCGACCAGGTAGTTGAAGAGGGTTGCGGAGAGCAGGAGCGTCGTCACCCGGTGTCGGCGGGAGAGTTCGGTCACGAGGACCGGCTCCGGCTTCTGCCCCGGCTGGAGGACGGCCGTTCCGCCGTGCAGGAGAGCCCCCCAGAACTCCAGGCTGAATGCGTCCCAGGACACCGGCGAGCACTGCAGGTAGACCTGTCCGGGGCCCGTCGGGAGATAGGGCTGACCGATCAGGGTCGACGTCAGGTTGCGGTGGGAGGACAGGATCGCCTTCGGGCGGCCCGTCGAACCCGACGTGAACATCAGACAGGCGGGGTCGTCGGGGCTGAGGGGAAGGAGGAGGTTTCCGGGGTTGTGGGAGAGGAGTTCTCCGGGTGCTTCGGTGTGGGTCGTCCAGGGGCCGTCGACGCGCTCGGCGAGCACCGGGCGGGTGACGAGGTGGCTGATCCCCGCGTCGTCCGCGGCGGAGCGCAGCCGGTCGTCGGGGAAGTCCGGGTCCAGGAGGACGTGGCCTGCGCCGGTCTTCAGGACGGCGAGGAGGGCGATGGCGAAGCGGCTACCGCGCTCCAGGAGGATGCCGGCCATGTCTCCGCGCCCCAGACCGCGGGAGCGCAGGTGCCGGGCCCAGCGGTTCGCGGCGGCATTGAGCTCGGCATAGGTGAGTTCCACCGCCCCGTCGATGAGTGCGACCGCACCGGGGAGGCGCGCCGCCTGCTCCTCGAAGCGCTCCACCAGCGTCGTCTCCACCGCGTCCGCCACCGGCCCGGACCAGCGGCCCGTCAGCATCTCGCGCTCGGCCTCCGACAGCACCTGCAGGTCGGCCGTGGTGCGCTCGGTGGGTCGCTCATCGGCGAGGACGGAGGCGAGGAAGGCGGCGAACCTGTCCTGGTGGGCGGCGACGGCTTCCGCGTCGATGCCCTCGACCGGCGTGTCGAAGTCGATGCGCAAGCCGTTCGCGGTACCCAGGTCGAGCACGGCGACGCTGAGGTCGTCCACCGGGCCGTTGCTGACGTTGTGGTTGACCGTCGGGTGGCCGCACACGGTGAGCTCCGTCTGGAAGCCCATGATGTTGAGGACGGGTGCGGCCAGTCTGCGGCTCCCGTCGATGACGCCGGCGTCCCTGCACAGGTCCTCGTAGCGGGTCATCTGGTGGCGCAGACCGTGCTTGACCTCGGCCGCCACGGAGCGCACCAGGGCCCCGAGCGTGTCCTCGGGGCGCACCCGGAGGCGTAGCGGAACCACGTTCGAGGACATTCCGGGGGTGCTGCGGGCCAGTCGGGACGTCCGGCCCGTCACCGGCAGGGCGATCGTCAGCTCCGTCTGTCCGGTGACGCGGTGCAGATAGACGCTGAAGAGCGCCGTGAGCAGGACGGACCAGGAGGCGCGCTCGCCGCGGGCGACCGAGCGGAGCCGGTCGGCGTCCGCCGGGGAGACGCGGACGCTGCGCCGCGCGAAGGGCAGGCCGCCGTGCGCGGGGACCGCGCGGTCGGTACCGCGGACGAGGCCGGCGGGTGCGTCCGGCGCTCCGTGGAGGTGCTCCCGCCAGGCGTTGCGATCGGCCACGGCCTGCTCGGACCGCCGGTACTCCGCGTCTTCGGCGAGCAGTTCGGCGAGGCTCCCGAACGGAGAGGCACCCCAGGGTTCTCCCGCCACCGCCTGCTCGTACAGCTCGATCAGTCGTGCGAGCGCCATCGACACCCCCACGCCGTCGACGACGAGGTGGTGGAATCCGTAGAAGTAGAAGTACCGCTCCTCGGCCAGCCTGATCAGCGCGCAGCGGACGGGGGCTTGGCCTCCGGTCAGATCGAAGGGGGCACAGATCAGGGCGTCGACGTGGCGCCACGCCTCGCGCTCCGGGTCCTCGCCGGCGCTCACGTCGATGAACGGCAGGCTGCGGGAGCCGGCGTCGACGTCGATCAGCTGCCACACCTGCTCGCCGTCGTCCTCGAAGCCACGGACGCGGAGGAAGTCCGCCTCCGCGACGAGCCGGCGCCAGGCGGCGGCCATCAGTTCCGGATCCACGGGGCCGTTGATCTCTCGGCACTCCCCGACGTTGTACTTGATGCCCGTCGGGTCGAGGGCGTGTGCCGTCCAGATGTCACGCTGGGCCACCGAGAGCGGCAACCGGACGGCGGCCGGAGCGGATGCGACGGGCGTGTCGAACGGCATGAGGGGCTCCTGGAGAAGTCATGACGGAGGAGGGCGACCGCGAGGAGCGGTCCGGCCGGTGAACGGCGGGCATGCGCCATACAACCGGCGGGTCGGGGTGGAGAGCGGCAGTTGCTCCGGCGGTACGGGAAGCGGTTCGACGGCGGGGCGGCAGTCAGGCGGCAGGAGCGGCGGCGGCGCCGGGGAGGGGTCGGGCGCCCGGCTCGGCGGTTGCGTCCGCGGCCAGGGTCGCGCGCACCACCCACATCACGCGGAAGGACGAGCGTCCGCCTTCCGTGCCGGCCCGGATCACGCCGCTGACCAGGAGGTCGCGGACGAGCCGGCCGCAGTGCGGCAGGGGCATGCCGGTCAGGCGGACGACGTCTTCCAGGGCGAAGGGATCCTCGTTCGCGTCCGAGAGCGCGGTGATCAGGCGGCGGTGGCCGTCGGGGAGTGCGGCGAGGGTGCGGGCGACGCGCTGCCGGAGGCGGGAGGCGGAACGTCCGTCGGCCAGGTGGTCGAGGAGCGGTGCGGGGTCGGAGTCGACGATGTCGCGGAGCGCGGGCAGGTCACAGAGGGTGAGCCAGGAGGCAGCCGCGGAGAGCGCCAGCGGGTGGCCGTCGAGACGGTGGCAGAGCCATGCGATGTCGGACCGGACCCGGTCGTCGGGGACGATGTCGGGGCGGGCGTGACGGAGCCTGCTGAGGAAGAACCGGGCCGCGGGAGCGTCGGGCCGGACGCCTTCGGACGGGTTGGGCGCCTCCAGCGGGGAGAGGAGGAAGAGTCGCTCACCGGGGACGTTCCAGGGTTCGTCGGCGGTGAGCAGCAGGCGCAGTCCGGGAAGCTCTCTTAGGAGTCGGCTGAGGCGGTGGAAGTCGAGCAGTGCGGTGTCCACGCCGTCGAGGACGAGGAGTACGCCCCGGTCACCGAGGGCACCGGCCAGATCGGGAACGGATTGATCCGCACGTCCCTGGGGCGGGGCACCGGCCCTTCCGCGGACCTGGCCGTCGACATCGGGTCGATCGCCCTGGTCGTCGGTGCCGTGCAGGAAGGCGGCGCAGTCGGCCGCAAGGGTGGTGAGCGGTCCCTCACCGGCCGGCAGGCAGTCGGCGACCGCGCCGGGGTCGGTGTGCCAGAGCACGGGGAAGCCCGCGTCGTGCAGCCGCGCGGCGGTTTCCAGGGCCAACCGCGTCTTGCCGACCCCGCTCAGCCCCACGAGGGTGACGAGCCGCTCGGTGCCGGAGCGCAACTCCTCCGTGAGGACGGCGGCCTCCGCCTCCCTCTCGATCAGTGGATGCAGCGGTACGGGCGGAGCCGGCCACTCGGTGGCGAAGTGCCGCGGGACGCCGCCCCGGTGTCCACGTCGCACGGCCTCTTCCAGGGCCGTGCGGGCCCGAAGACCCAGGCGCAAGCCGTCCGCGAGGAGCCGTACCGTGTCGGCTCTGGGACGCTGTGCCTTCCCCTTCTCCAGGTCGCGGATGGCACGGACGCTGATGGTGGACAGGTCCGCCAGCTCGCGCTGGGTGAGACCGATGCGGAGCCGGTGGCCGCGTATGAGGGTGCCGATCTCGGCGGTGGCCGTCGCGGTGTCCTCCGGGGAGAGACTGGTCGTCATGATGAGCTCCCGCTGGTCGAGTTGGGCGGGCCGGGGCGGGGGAGCGATCGGACCTCCCGCCGTGGCATCGCCTCGGCGTCTGCTGAGTCCCATCGTGCGAACGCGGCTATTGAGAGGGCATCTCGGCGCTAACCCCCTGGTCAGTGCGGGCCGTCCCGCCGCGCGGACCGCTTCTCGGCGGCACGACGCCGGGTGCCGACGGCCCGGCGGCGCCAGGACGGCCTTGGCCTCGTGATAGCGGAACGGGGTCCGTGATAGCGGGTCAGGCAGGAGGCCGTTCCGTGATAGCGGGGTGATAAGGCAGCGAGCGGTGCCGTGAATCCGCTTGTTCCTAGCGTGGTGGTCACAAGGAAACGCCGCACCCCGACGAGAGGCAAAATCCCATGTCGCACACGATCGCCGCCGCCCGCAACTCCCTCCGCGCCGCCGTCGCCTCCGCGCTGATCGTGGTCGTGACCGGAATCGGCGTCCAGACGAGTTGGGCCGACGAGGTCACGGGCACCACCGCCGACACCACCACCTGCACCGTCACGGACCCGACGGTCCCGACGGACCCGACGGGGACCACGGACCCGACGGGGACCACGGGGACCACGGGGACCACGGGAACGACGGGTGACACCACCACCTGCAGCACCGACAACAACCCCTGGGACTGACTAGGCCCCGGCAGGGTCGGACCTTCAGCAGGCGATGGTGAGCAAACGTTCCGCCTCTGCAAGTTCGCGGCTCATCCGCCGCTCGCGGAACACCTCGACCGCCGGGACGAGCAGTTCCCTCGACCGTCCCGGTTCCGTTTCGAGGAGACGGGCCAGGTCCAGGCGCGCCAGCGCGCCACCGCTAAAATCCATGACGTCCTCCCGCGCGGTCACGGCGCGGTCGTAGAAGTCCCTGGCCCGGTCGGGACGCCCCATCATGGCGAACGCGTGCCCCAGGTCGCGGAGCAGGTGCCCCTCCCCGATCACGTCTCCGGAATCTCGGCAGAGTTCGAGCACTTCCGTGAAGGTCAGGACCGCCAGATCGCTGCGCCCCTGTTCGAGCAGCAACTGCCCGACGCGCCGCAGGGTACGAGCCCGTCCCCCTGTGTAGCCGACCCCCTCGTAGATCTCCAGGGCCTCGTCCAACTGCCCCTGGGCCGAGGCGATCTCACCTTGCCGCATCCGAATGTGCGCGCTCTGGGTCAGCACGATCGCACGGCCCACCACGTCACCCGCCCGGTCGAAGTCGGCCAGGGACCTCCGGTACAGCTCCAGGGCGATCGCGTCGTCACCGCCGGTCCGCGCGATGAGCGCCAGGTCGCGCCGGCACAGTGCCTCGCCCATCGGCTCGTCGAGCGCCTGGAAGACGTCGAGTGCCGAGATCAGCGTCTGCCGGGCCGTGTCGAACTGGTTGCGGCTCATGTAGAGGGAGCCGAGCGAGGCGCGTACGGCGGCCGTGCCGCGGAGGTTCCCCGCCTTGCGGACGGCGGCCAGTGCACGAAGGTGGGTCTGCTCCCACAGGTCGTAGTGACCGCGCACTTCGAAGAGCGTGACGAGGGACGTGGCGAGGTCCCAGCTGAGGTCGTGGAGACCCTCGTCGGCGGCGTGCTCGACCATGCTGCAGAGGGCCGCCTGTTCCGCGTCGAGCCAGGCGAGCGGGTCGGCGAGGACCTCATGCGTGTAGGAGACGGGCGGTTCCCAGCGGGGTGCGTCGCCGTGCAGGACGGTGAAGTCTCCGCCGTACACCTTTCCGTGGGCCTGCTGGGCCAGGTACATCCAGCCGCCCGCCATCCGGGCCAGCGCCTCCCGGCGCTCCTCGGGTGGGTGCTGTGCGGCGAGCTGTTCGCGCGCGTACACACGGATGATCTCGTGGAACCGGTACCGGAAGCCACCGGTCCGTTCCACTCCGGCGACGTCCAGCATCTGCACGTCGACCAGGGGTTCCATCAGGTCCGACGGGAAGGGGCGGCGGTCATCGAGCAGTGCACCGGCCAGCCAGCTGGGCAGGGTCGGCGCGTGCGCCATGCTCAGCAGCCGCAACAACCTGCGGTCCTCGGGCGCAAGTCCCTCGTAGGTCAGGGAGAGGCTGGCGCGCATCGTCATCTCGCCGTGCGCGAGTTCGTCCAGCCGGTGCCGTTCGTTGGCGAGCCGCTGCACCATGGAGGCCAGCGTCCAGTGCGGGCGGGCCGCGAGTCGGGCGGCGACGATCCGCAGGGCCAGCGGAAGTCGACCGACCGTGCGGACCAGGGCCTCCGCAGCGGCGGCCTCCGTCGCGACCCGCTCCCGCCCGACGATCCGCGACAGCAGTTCGAGCGCCCGGTCCTCCGCGAGCACGTCGAGTTCCACGCGGTGCGCGCCGGGCAGTGCGGTGAGACGGGCCCGACCCGTGACGAGGACGGCGCAACCACGGCTTCCGGGCAGCAGCGGCAGCACTTGCCCCTCGCCCGCCGCGTCGTCGAGGACGACCAGGACCCTGCGGGAGGCGAGTCGGGTGCGGTACATCTCCGCCCGCTCGTCCAGGGACTCCGGGATCAACTGGCCCGGTATGCCGAGGGCCCGCAGGAACCGTCCCAGGACCTCCTCGGGCGTCGCGGGGGCACCGGTCGTCCCGCGCAGGTCGCAGTAGAGCTGGCCGTCGGGAAACCCGGTCTCCGCCAACGTGTGGGCCACGTGCACGGCGAGCGTCGACTTGCCGGTGCCGGGCTTTCCGGTGATGGCGGCGAGCCCCACCGTGGTGCGCCCCGGACGTCCGGTCAGCGCCTCTTCCAGGGCGGCGAGTTGACCGGCATCGGAAACGAAGTCGGCAACGGCCGCGGGCAGCTGGCGCGGAACGGAATCCTGGCGTGCGGGCTCCTGAGCCGGCGCTGCCGGCGTCCCTGCCCCCTCGGCGCCCTCTCCCTTCTCCGGTCCCGCGGTCGGGGACGACCCCTCGGGCGCCTTCCCTCCCGACGGGCGGACGGGAACGCTCCCGGAAGGCGCCGGGAGCTCACCGGTGAGGATCGCCGATTCCAGCTCCCGCAGTTCGCGTCCGGGTTCCAGGCCGAGTTCCTCGGCGAGGAACCGTCGCGCGGTGCGGAAGGCTTCGAGCGCCTCGGCCTGTCGGCCCGACCAGTACAACGCCTGGATGAGCTGGCCGTGCAGCTTCTCGCGCAGCGGGTGCTCGTGGGTGAGCAGCTGTAGCTCCCCCACGAGCCCGTCGTAACGGCCGAGCTCGAGTTCGAGTTGGATGCGGAGTTCGACGGCGGCCAGTCGTTCCTCGTTCAGCTGGCGCGCCTTGTTGGCGAGCGGCCCGCCGTCGAGTCCGGACAGGCACTCGCCCTGCCAGAGGGTCACCGCTTCCCTCAGCAGTCGCACCGCCGGCACGAGCTCGCCCTGCTCGCGCAGCCGACGGGCCTGCAGGACGAGGCCGGTGAAGAGCGCGGCGTCCACATTGGCCGGATCGGTGTGCAGGACGTACCCCGGGGGGCGGGTCGTGATCGTGACCTCGCCGTCCGCCCCGGCCAGCAGCTTGCGCAACCGGGACACACAGATCTGCACCTGGGTGCGGGCCGTCTCCGGTGGGTCGTCCTCCCAGATCAGGTCGACCAGGTGGTTGGTGCTGACCACCCGGTTCGCCTCCAGGAGGAGGGCAGCGAGGATGACCTCCTGGCGTCCAGGCGGGAGCCGGAGCGGTCCGGCGGGCCCGTGCACTTGCAGCGGCCCCAGAACCCTGAAGGCAAGGGACGACATGTCCGGGAGCTCCTGAGATCTGTCCCCGATGTCGTCGGTCACCTATTCCCCCACCAAAGAAACGAGTTGACACGTCAGGTCCGAGTGAGGACAGTCTCCACAACCACCCCCGCCCTGTCCATGCCGTGAAGATCCCGGTCGGAGATAGAGGGGGGATAACGCGGAGTTGGCGGCTCCCCCCAGACTCCTGGCCGAGAGCGAAAGGGGCTCAGCCGTTGAACCGCCGAGATGACGCGAGCACGAGGTTGCCCGCATCCGTCGCCCCCCTCACCACCGGGGGCATCGACCTCGTCACCGCAGCCGGTGTCGACCACGTCCGATTGGTCTACGACTACCTCGACGACGGGGACCTGGACGCGTGCGCCTCCCTGCTGCACGACGGGGTGGTGCTCGAACTCCCGGGCACCCCCGCCGTGCGGGGGCGCACGGCGGTTCCGCACGCCCACCGCGGAAGCGTGCCGCCGGGCGCCCGCCACGAGATCGACCGGATCGTGGCGCAGGGGCGCAGCGTGGTCGCCACGGGCAGCCGGATCGCCGCGGGCGCCGGCGGAGGGGAGGTCCGGTTCGTCGACCTCTTCACCATTGCCGACGACGGTCTGGTCCTCGCCTGTACCCGGTACTTCCACGTGGCGCCCTAGGTGTATTGCCCCGGGAGGTTGTGGACGGGTGATGGAGGTCTCGGCTGAGGGGGATTGCCCGCCCCTCCCCCCGGAGCCGCCCTCCTCAGCAACCAGCCGCTGCCGGTACGAGACGGAGCCGGCAGGCGTCCAGTGCGCT
Organism: Streptomyces sp. NPDC058872; assembly: GCF_042743065.1. Taxonomy (NCBI): domain Bacteria; kingdom Bacillati; phylum Actinomycetota; class Actinomycetes; order Kitasatosporales; family Streptomycetaceae; genus Streptomyces; species Streptomyces sp. NPDC058872. The sequence continues at coordinate 10,847 of NZ_JBHYMK010000093.1, read as the reverse complement.
GTCGATGTGTGCGCGCAGCCCCGGTTCGGGGGCCAGCACCGAGAGCCGGTGCATGGTCAGCATCGACTCCCAGGCCGATGTCCTGGCAAGGGGGGACGCACCCCACGAAACGCCTTCGAGGTGGGTCCAGAGGTGTGCCCCGAAGCCCAGGTCGATCGTTCCGACCCGGCACTCCTCCTCGTCGAGGGCGCGACGGGCGGCGGCCAGGAAGAGGACGGTGTCCTCGGGGCCGAGTGCCGAGACCACGGCCCGGAGGTGGGACGCGGTCAGGGACGTGACCTCCGGCCAGTCGACCACGTCACCGAAGCGTTCGCACAGGCGTACGTTCAACAGTTGTTCCATGTCCTTGGTCATGCATGCACAGATACGTTTCCTCAACCCGTCCGGACCGTCGCGACACGCAGGACCCGCCACGCACCCCCCGTACGGAGGGGTCAGCCCGGTCCGAGTGGTCGACCCCCGCGGAAAAGCCCGGGGGCCGGGCGCACGGAGCGCTCCGACCCCCGGGCGGTGGGATCGTGACGGCGGGGATCAGACCTGCTCGTCCTCGGGAATGCTGACCAGCCAGCGCGAGTCCTTGCGGGGCCGGAGGTACAGCACCCAGTAGACGGTGGCGACCGCCGTGAGGCCGCCGGTCCACAGCAGGTACTCGACGTCCTGCATGAAGAGGACGTACGCCAGGACCGCGATGAGCAACACCGGGACGGCGGGCCACAGGGGCATGCGCCAGGCCGCGACCTCGCGGTGCGCGCCCCGACGGCTGAAGAGGGCCGCGACGGCGACCAGCAGGTACATGCCGGTGACGGAGACTCCGGTGACGCCGTACAGGGTGTCGAGGTTGACGAAGCAGAGGGCGGCGCCCGGGACGCCCACGACCAGGGTGGCCACCCACGGGGAGCCGAACCGGCCCAGCCGGGACAGCGCGTCGTTGACGGGCTCGGGCCATGCCTTGTCGCGGGCGGACGCGAACAGGACGCGGGAGTTCTGGATGACCATCACGATGCCGGCGTTGATGATGGCGAGCGCCACACAGAGGCTGATGAAGGTACCGACGGCCGAGTTGGACCAGGCCGCGATCATGCCGCTGATGTCACCACCGGTGAGGGTCTCCAGGTCGCCGGCGCCGAGGGTGATGGCGACCACGGGGACGAGGATGACGGCCGTCGAGATGGCGAGGGTGGCGAGCACGGTCCGGGCGACGGTGCGACGCGGGTTCTCCAGCTCCTCGGAGAGGTAGACGGCGGTCGAGAAGCCCTGGGTGACGAAGAGGGCGATGGCGAGCCCGGAGACCACCATGGCTCCGGTGACGAGCGAGTGGGAACCGCCCTGGGCCACGACCTCGCCGTGGACGAGCGCGCCCACGCCCCGCTCGGTGTGGGCGAAGCCGAGTACGGCGACGATGCCCGCCGCGACCACTTCGAGCACCAGGAAGACACCGGTGATCCAGGCGTTGGCCCGGAGGTCGAGGAGACCCGCGAGGGTCGCGAGGAGCATGACGCCGGCGCCGGCGATCGGGGCGGGGACGTGGACGAGCGGTTCGAGGTAGTCGGCGGTCCCCATGGCGATGACGGGCGGCACGATCATCACGACCAACAGGGACAGGACGAACACCAACCAGCCGGCAAGACGGCCGGCAAGGGTGGAGACGATGGCGTACTCGCCACCGGCGCTCGGGATCAGCGTGCCCAGCTCGGAGTAGCAGAACGCCACGGCAATGCACAGGAGCGATCCGATGGCGATGGTGAGGGCGGCGTACGTGCCGACCCCGTCGAACAGGTCGGGCACGACCACGAAGAGGGTGGAGGCGGGCGTCACGCACGACAGCGTGAGCAGGGTGCCGCCCACGACACCGATGGAACGCTTGAGCTTCTGCGGCACGGGGCCGGTCTGGGGGGCCAGCGCGTGCGGTGCGCTGAGGGTGTCGGTCATCAGGCGGTTCCGATCGATGCGTGCGGTGGTTCTGAGCGGGAGCGGTATCGCCTCCGAGGCGGCTGGTGATCAAGTGGTCCATGGCTCCCGGGCTGAATGGAAGCCTGAGGAGAACCGCAGGTCAATGGACCTGTAGCTGCGGAATTCGTTGTTCCGTTCAGTGTGGAGAAGGACTCGCGGCGCTAAGGGCGCGCCACGGCGGCGCACATGCTCCGTACGGGAACCGCAGCCCGACGGGAAGGACTTTTCCTGCGCTTTACCCCTGCTCCACATGCCGGAATGCCGATCGCCGCCGGAAGGGATCCTCCCGCGCGGCCATGACTCGCCCCGGGGAGAGCCCCTCGACCGACCGCTCCCCGATCAGAAAATAGTAGCCATGTACATAGTAGCCATGTACTGTTTCTGACATGCGTGCAGAAGCCGAGAGCGCCACCGCGGGATTCCTCGTCTGGCGCCTGTCGATGAAGTGGCGGGTGGCCGTCGACCGGGCAGTGGCCCCCCTGGGACTGACCCATGCCCAGTACGCGCTCCTGGGGTCCCTGTACGGCATGGGGCGTTCCGGGAAGCGCCCCAGCCAGCGGGAGCTCGCCGACCACGTCGGACTCGAAGCGCTCTACGTCTCCAAACTGGCCCGCACCCTGGAGGCCGGCGGACTCGTCACCCGCAGCCGGGACCCGAAGGACCCCCGTGCACTGCAGGTGACGCTGACCGAGCAGGGGTACGAGGTCACCCGCCGCGCCGTCGAAGTGGTCCAGGGCCTCCTGGACCAACTGCTGGAACCGCTCGGGGGCCGGACCGGCCAGCGCGCCCAACGGTTCACCCACGAACTGGCGACCCTGCTCGACGTCCCCCTGGACCCGCACACCGCGAACGACGAGGAGCAACGGACATGACCACCACCGCACCCACCACCAACGGCCGCGTCATCGCCCTGGCGCACTACGCCGCGCGCGCCCTCCTGGAAGGAGTCCTGACCCGCCACGGCATCACCTTCGAGCAGAGCGTGACGCTCCGGGCGGTCTCCGTCGGAGGCGCCCCCGTCGAACGGGAACGGCTGGTCGCCGACGTCATCGGCTCGCTGAAGGCCGACGAATCGGTCGCGCGTGCAGCCGTCGACCGGTTGACGGCGGCGGAGCTGGTCGAACGGGACCCGGCGGAGGCGTCCCGGATTCGACTCACCGATGCCGGTCGACGACTGTTCGAGGTCACCACGGCCGAGACCGCCGAGATCTCCGCCCGGCTGTACGCCGGCATCCCGGCCGAGGACCTCGCCGTCGTCGGCAGGGTGCTGAACCTCGTCACGGAGCGTGCGAACGCCGAGCTGGCGCGGACCCGGGGAACCGGATCCGCATGACGCTGCCGCTCCGGGCACACGCCCGCACGGAGCGCGCAGGACGTTCGCCCCACGGCCCACGACCGGCTCCCGCACGCCCCCTCACCGCCCGCGAGGGGGGCCGGGCCTCGACGGTGACGGGCACGGCGGCGAAGAAGACGCCCTTCCGCCGTGCAATGCACCGCGTCCGACGCCGCGCGCCGGTCCGTCGCGGTTCACGGGACAATCACCAGTGGCTCTTCGTCGGGCCTGGGGGCGGCCGGCGACTCCCCCACGGAAGTGATCACGGTCGCCAGGTCCGCGCCCGCGCGGAGCAGGGCCACGGTCCGCCCGGCGATCCGGTCCAGGCACTGGCGCAGGACGTGCTGGACCTCTCCCGAACCGTCGAGGTGACTGAGGGACGCCATGACGTCGCGCACCGCGGGAACGCCGTACCCGGCGCCGCGAAGGGCCACGACGACCCTGGCCGCCCTGATGGCCGGAACGACGAAGCCTCCGCACTCGACGCTCCGGGGCGCTGGCGCGTCAACGTCCGGGTCGACCGCGCAACGTGTCGACCGCATGGTGCCGCACCCCGTATACGGGGCGCTCGGCTGGATCTCCGTGGTCAATCCCGGTGGGAGGACGGCGGACACCGTGGTGGGCCTCCTGCGCGCCGCCCACGAGGCCGCTCGGGCCCGGTCCGTTCGACGGGGCGGACCGGACCGCTCCTGACACGGCCGGCGCCGTTCCCCTCCCTCGCGCGCGCTGCGGTTCCGCCGCCCCGGACAAGCGAGCCGCGCCGAGCCGGCCGATGGACACCGGAGGCGCTGCCGCTCCGGGCACTCGTCATGGGGACGGGCCGACGCCCTTCGACAGCGCCTCGGCCGCACGCTCGGCCTCCGGCGGACGGGTCCTCAGCGCTCCGCTCCGTCATGGACCAGCCTCCGGACGACGAGGGCGAGCCGGACGCGGGTCAGCCCTGCGGGTGTGGTGGGATCCAGGCCGAGCGTCCTGCCGATGTGATCGAGGCGGCGGGCGATGCTGCTGTGGTGACGGTGGAGGAGTTCGGCGGCACGACGGACGGAGGAAGAGGCGCAGTAGGCGTCCAGTACCTCCACGTCCTCCGGGAGCAGCAGGTCGAGCGCGACCACGTCCGGATTGTCCCGTGCGACGCGCTCGGGAACGGCCGCGAGCAGGGCGAGCGCACCCAGGTCGGTGTGGTGGACGACGGGTTCCCGCTCGGTGGCGAAGCGCAAGGCCGTACGGGCCTGGCACCAGGCGAGGTCGGGGCGGTGGGCAGCCCCGATGCCGGCTCGTACGGCTGCGGGAAACCGGGTCCGGTCCAGGGCCGTGGCCAAGATGACCCCGGCGTCGGCGAGCAGGGCCGTCTTCACCGGGCGGGCCGGGCAGACCAGGGTGCCGATCCGGTCGAGCGGGAGTCCGGTCCGCACGGCGACGACGTGCACCGGAAGGTCGACGGCGAAGCCGAGGAGGCGCAGCGCCCGCGCCCGGGCGGCGGCATCGCTGTCCCGGCTGACGACCAGTTCGACGAGGGCCGGGTCGGCCATGGTGGTGCGGGCCGGGCCGTAGCGCTCCGCGGCAGCCGCAGCGGCGAGGGCGAGCCGGTCGAGGAGCACTTCGTCGAGCGGGTGGGGCGGGCCGGGCCGCTCCAGCCACACCGTACCGATCTCCTCCTCGTCGAGGGTGATCGGCACCGTGGTGGAAGCGGGCTTCGAGGCGTCGGGCGCGGCCGTGCCGTGGGGCGAGACACGGGTTGACCGGCCGGTGCCGTGGAGCCGTACCCCCACGACGCACTCGGCCAGACCGGCCGAGGCCCGGACCAGCGCCGGAAGGTCCACTCGGCGGCGCATCAGGGTGTCGTAGAACGCAACGATGCGGATCGCCCCGTCAACGTACGGATCGAGTCCCGACAGACGTTCGACCAATGCCTCCATGGCGGAAAGGATGGCAGACCGCAGCGGGGACGGGACGCGCCCAACGGCGCGTGATCGGGGCGGAACGTGCGACGGATGGCGGATGATTCCCCGGGGTGCGGCCCGGAGGATGGTCGTCATGGATCCCGAACTCGAAGCGTTCATCCCGTTCTTCCCGCAGACCGACCTGTCCGACCCGGTCTCTGCTCGCGGCCGCTTCGCCGGGCTCGCGGCCGCGGTACCCGTGCCGGACGCCCCGGAGGTGGAGGTCGAGGACCGCGTGGTGCCCGCCGGGCCCGGCGTGCCGGTACGGATCTACCGGCCGTGCAGGGCGGAAGGGGCGGTGGTCTGGCTCCACGGCGGTGGGTACGTCATGGGGGACGTGAACACCGAGCACCCGTGGGCCACTCGCATCGCGGAGGCCTCCGGTGCGGTGGTCATCTCGGTGGGGTACCGGCTGGCGCCGGAGCACCCCTACCCGGCGGCCCTGGACGACGCCTATGCCGTGCTCTGCTGGGCCGCCGAGCACGCGGCCGGGCTCGGCTTCGACCCTGCGCGGATCGCGGTCGGCGGCCACAGTGCCGGTGGCGGTCTGGCGGCCGGGGTAACGCTGCGGGCGCGGGACGAGCGGGGGCCGTCGATCCGTTTCCAGTTGCTCAACCAAGCGGGGCTCGACGACCGGCTCGACACCTGGTCGGCGCGGAACTTCACCACCACGCCCTGGTACCACCGGGGCAAGGCCGTCGCGGCCTGGAGGCACTATCTGGGGAACGGGCCCGCCACCCCGTATGCCGCTCCCGCCCGGGCCGCCGACCTGTCCGGCCTTCCGCCGGCCTACGTCGCCACCGCCGAGTACTGCCCGAACCGGGACGAGGGCATCGCCTATGCGCTCCGTCTGCTGCAGGCGGGCGTGTCCGTGGAACTGCACCAGTGGCCCGGCACCTTCCACGGCTCGCAGGCGATCCTCTCGGCCGAGGTCTCGCAGCGGCAGAACAGCGAGCTCGGTGCCGTTCTGCGCCGTGCCCTCGCCGTTTGAGCTGCTTCGCGACGGGCCGACCGGGACGAAGCCCATGGCCCCGCGGTCCGGGTCCCGGGGCCGGTCCCTCCGCACACACCCGAAGCGAACGCGAAAGGAACGTCGTCATGAGGAAAGGAACGTCGTCATGAGGATACGACTGGCACGGTGGGCGGTCGTGGCCGCACTGGGTGCGGGGACGGGGGCCTTCACGGCGGCTCCCGCGTCCGGCCGGCCGGACGCGCCCCCCGTCGGCAGTGCGCCCGCATCCACCAATTTCCACCCCGCCGCACTGCAGGGCTCCCTGGACGACGTCCATCGCGCCGGGGTGCCGGGGGTGTTCGCCGAGGTGCGGAACGACGGCAGGACGTGGCGCGGCGCCTCCGGAGTGGCCGACGTCGCGACCGGCCGTCCCGTACGGGCGGACATGCGGCACCGGGTCGGCAGCATCACCAAGACCTTCACCGCCGCCGCCGTCCTGCAGCAGGTGGAGCGGGGAAGGATCCGGCTCGACGAGCCCGTCGGCGACCACCTGCCGGACGTGGTGCCGGGCGAACGGGGCAGGAAGATCACCGTCCGGATGTTGCTCCACAACACCAGCGGCATCCCCGACTACCTTCCCTACGCGTTCCCGTCCCTCCGGGGCTTCCCCGACCGACTGGACGTTTCGACACGGAGCCTCGACGACAACCGGTTCCGCACGTTCCGACCGGCCGAACTGATCGACATGGGGCTCTCCGCGCCCCCCGCCGGCGAGCCCGGCGGATCCACCGGGGTGTACTCGAACACCAATTGGCTGATCCTCGGCGAACTCCTGGAACGGGTGACCGGGATGCCGGCGGAGGAGTACATCACCCGGAACGTCATCGAACGGGCCGGACTCCGACACACCGAATTCCCCACGGGAACCCACGTCGAAGGCCCGCACCCGCGGATGTACGAGTCGTTCTACGGCCTGATCGACCCGCCGCGCGACTACAGCGTCTACGACATGTCCTGGGTGGGAACGGCGGCCGCGCTGGTGTCGACCATGGACGACCTGAACCGCTTCTACGCCCGACTGCTCGCCGGTGACATCGTCAGCCGGGCGTCGTTGGACGAGATGAAGCGCACGGTCCCGGCCCGCGCACTGGACGGATCGCCGATCCAGTACGGGCTCGGCCTGCACCGGTTCGACCTGCCCTGCGGCACCTTCTGGGGGCACGACGGCACGGTCTGGGGTGCCGGGACGATGGCACTGAGCAGCGCCGACGGCACGCGGCAGATGGCGGTGGCGGTGAACCTCATGCGGTGGAACGAGCCGGACGCCTCGGGGAAGCCGCAGCCCCACCCGATCGACGGAGCCATGAGGGCGTTCACCCTGCGGGCGCTGTGCGGCACCGCCCCCACGGTTCCGGACCCCCTTCCGTAGGCACGGCGGGAACGGGGGTCAGGCCCGGCCGGACGCCATCTCCCCCAGCCGGGCGAGGACCCGACCGCCCGAGGCCGAAAGGCCGTCGTGCTCCCACTCGTTCGTGACCCAGACGCGCGCGGCCCCGACCTCGCGGGCGGTGCGCAGGGACAGTCCGGCGTCCACGTACATGTCGTCGTGGTAGACGACCGCGGCGAGCGGCACCTCGTTCGCCGCGAGGCGACGGCGGTCGTAGAGCGGCGGCCAGTCGGTGCGGGCGGCGAGCAGGTCGGCGGCCTCGGCGAACGGACGCAGGCCGCTGATCTCGTGGAACATCCAGGGGTACATCATCTCGCCGGTGAGCAGGAGGGGATCGGCTCCCTCCGCGAACTCCGGAAGGCCGGCCAGGGCACGGTCGGCCGCCCAGGCGGTGGGCCCGTCGCCCTGCCCGTAGAGGCTCTCCTGCATGACGGCGAAGAGCGGATTGTCGGTGAAGCCGGTCAGGAACATCACCTGGTGGAGGAAGGTCTCGGTCAACTCGCCCCGGGCTCGGCCCGACGCGTCGACGGATTCGTCGAGCAGCCAGTGGAGGCGCTCGAAGCCGTCTCCCATGCCGAGCAGGAGCCCGAGGGTGCGCAGGCGGCGCGGGGTGAGCAGGTCTCCGTTCGGGAGACGGACCTCCTCGGCCGTGAGGAGGTCGGTGATCTCCCGGAGGCGGTGGGCGTCCTCGGGGTAGCGGGCGTAGAAGTCGAGGACCCGGTCACGGACCCGGGGGTAGGTCCGGGCGTAGACGTCATCGGCGGTGGCGGTGAGACCGGGCAGCCCACCGGTGACGTAGCAGGCGCGCAGCCCTGCGGGTGCCTGGGAGAGGTAGGTGAGGGTGAGGAAGCCGCCGTAGCTCTGGCCGAGCGTCTCCCAGGGGGCGTCGCCACAGAGTGCGCGCCGTATGCACTCGGCATCGGCGACGATCGCATCGGCCCGGAAGTGCGCGAGGTGGTCGGCGAGTCGCTGCGGCGATGCGAAGCGGGCTGCGGAGCGGGCGGTGATCGGAGAGGAGCGGCCGGTGCCGCGCTGGTCGAGCAGCAACACCCGGTGCGTCTTGAGGGCATGGGGCAACCAGCCGGGCGAACCCGTTCCGGGTCGGGGTGACTTGCCGCCGGGACCGCCCTGGAGGTAGAGCAGCCAGGGAAGTTCCTCTCCGGCGCGTGCCGGATCGGCGACCTCACGGGCGAAGACCCGGAGGGTGGGGCCGTCGGGGACCCGGTGGTCCAGGGGAACGGTGAAGACGTGGTCGGCGGTTGCGTACGCGGGATTCATGGCATGCCTCGATGGGATGAGGAGGACGGTGGCGCGTCGCGGTTCTCCCCGGGCCGTGCTCGGGGCGCGGCAGGGACGGGCGCGCCACGCCGTCCGCGGGTTGCGCACCGGGCGCCTCGGTGGGCCGGGGCGCCCGTCGGCGCGCGGTGCGTACGGTGGTGCCCCCTCGGGGGGCCGGCATCACCAGCCCGTGGGATCAGGAGGTCGGGCCGGCCGGCGCCAGGGTGTACGTCCGGCTCGAGGTGTAGAAGTCGAGCGCCGCCCTGCCCTGCTCGCGCGGCCCGTGGCTGGAGGACTTGGAGCCGCCGAACGGCAGGTGGAAGTCCACTCCGGTGGAAGGGGCGTTGAGCCGGATCATCCCCGTGTCGAGCAGGTCGAGGCCGTGCAGGGCCGTGTTCAGGTCGGCCGTGTGGACCGAGGTCACCAGCCCGTACGGAACGGAGTTGGCGATCCGGACCGCATGGGCGAGGTCATCGGCGGCGAGCAGGGAGGCGACGGGTCCGAAGACCTCTTCGCGCAGCAGCCGGTGCCCCGGGGAGACCTTCTCGACCAGGGTCGGGGCCGCGTACCAGCCGGGGCCGTCCAGCGGGGTGCCGCCGACGAGCGCGGACAGCCCACGGACCGCGTCGACCACCTGGTCGCGGGCGTCCTCGTGGATGAGCGGCCCGCACACGGTCACCGGGTCCTTGGGATCGCCGACGGGGAGGGCCTTCAGCGCTTCGGAGAGGGCCTCGCGGAGTGGTTCGAGGGCAGCGCCGACCGCGATGACACGGCTGGTGGCGGTGCACTTCTGTCCCGCGTAGCCGGCGAGGGCCGCGGCGATGTGGCCGGCGGCCTGCTCGATGTCGGCATCGGGGAGGACGAGCGCGGCGTTCAGGCCGCCCATCTCGGCCTGCGCCGGGATGCCACGGGCGGTCGCGGCCCTCGCCACGGCCTGTCCGACGGGTGTGGAGCCGGTGAAGGAGACGACGTCGACGGCCGATACCAGTGCGTTGCCCTCCGTCGCGCCACCGGGGAGGACGGTGAACACCGCCTCGGGGAGGTGGTGCCGAACGATCTCGGCCAGGCGCAGGGCACAGGCGGTGGCCTCCGGGGCCGGCTTGAGGACGGCGGTGTTCCCGACGGCGAGCGCCGGGGCGGCCTTCCAGGTCGGGATCGCGAGGGGGAAGTTCCAGGGCGTGATGAGTCCGGCCACGCCGTGCGGACGGCGCCGGGTCAGGAGGAGCCCCTCCCCCGCCGCGGTCTCGTGCACGGCGCCGGTGTGTTCGAAGGGGGCCTGGGCGTAGTAGCGCCAGATCGCAGCCGTGCGTGCGACTTCGGCACGGGCCTCGGCGAGCGGCTTGCCCACCTCGCGCACGACGAGGTCGGCGAGTTCGCCGGCCGCGGCCTCGACGGCGGCGGCGACCGCGTTCAGGGCTGCCGATCGGGCTGCGGCCCCGGCCCGCAGCCAACCGGGCTGGGCGGCGCGGGCCCGTTCGACGGTGTCGACGGCGGCGAAGGCACCGGGGCTGGGGACCTGCAAGAGGACGTCGGCCGGGTCGGCCGGGTTGCGCGAGGTGAGGACGGGGAGCGTGTCGGTCACGGGGGAAGCCTCCTGGAAGGGGTGCGTCCGGGTGGAGGATGAGGAGGGTGGGTACCGGTGGTGTGCTGCCGTCAGCGGTGACCGTTGGCCACGGCCTTCTCCGTGGCGGTGCGGACCGCGGACTCGACCGCGCCGGTGAGGGGATGGCGCGGCGGCCGGGTCGGGCCGCCCGGACGGCCGGCGATGTCCATGGAGAGCTTGATCGCCTGGACGAACTCGGTCTTGGAGTCCCAGCGCAGCAGGGAGTGCAGGGACTTGTACAGCGGCAGGGCGGTGCCCAGGTCTCCCTCGACCGCAGCGCGGTAGAGCGCCGCGCAGCTGGTGGGGAAGGCGTTGGGGTAGCCGGCGATCCAGCCGACGGCTCC
>NZ_JBHYMK010000092.1:0-20534 GCF_042743065.1 Streptomyces sp. NPDC058872 | reverse complement strand
GAATGCCCCACCACCGCATCGGCCGTCACCCCGAACGACCGCCACACCTCCGCCAACGACACCATCACAGCCCACAACACCGGCTGCACCACATCAACCCGCCCCAACAACTCCCCCGACCCCAACGCCTCCGCCAACGACCAATCCACAAACGGCGACAGAGCCCGCTCACACTCCGCCATCCGCCCCGCGAACACCACCGACCCACCCAACAACTCCGCAGCCATCCCCACCCACTGCGACCCCTGCCCCGGAAACACCAACACCGTGCGACCCGAGACCAGCCCGCTGTCGGAGGTCACAGCGCCCTGGGACAGTGCGTTCAGGCGCTCGGCGAGGTCGTCCTCGGTGCCCACGAGCACCGCGCGGTGTCCCAGCGCACCGCGGCCGGTGGCCAGGGAGAAGGCCACGTCCGCGGCGCGGACACCCGAACCGTCGGTGATCCGGGCCGACAGCGCCGCCGCCTGGGCGCGCAGCGCCTCCGGAGTGCGCGCCGAGAGGAGCAGGGGGACGGCGGCGGGCGCGGTCTCCGGTGTTCCGGGTCCCTCGACCAGCTTGTCCGAGGCCTCCGTCGGGGCCTGTTCGAGGATGACGTGGGCGTTGGTGCCGCTGACGCCGAAGGAGGACACGCCCGCCCGGCGCGGACGGCCCGCGTCGTCCCACGTACGGGCCTCCGTCAGCAGCCGTCCGGCCCCCGCCGACCAGTCCACCTCGGGCGTCGGGCCGTCCACGTGCAGCGTCTTCGGCATCACCCCGTGCCGCAACGCCAACACCGACTTGATGACCCCGGCGACACCGGCGGCTGCCGAGGCGTGTCCGATGTTGGACTTCAGCGAGCCGATCCACACCGGCCGGTCCACCGGCCGCCCCTGCCCGTACGTCGCCAGCAGCGCCTGCGCCTCGATCGGGTCACCCAACCGGGTCCCCGTACCGTGCGCCTCCACCACGTCCACCTCGGCAGCCGACAAACCCGCGTCCGCCAACGCCGCCCGGATCACGCGCTGCTGCGACGGACCGCTCGGCGCCGTCAACCCATTGCTCGCACCGTCCTGGTTCACCGCAGAACCACGGACCACCGCCAGCACCGGATGCCCGTTCCGCCGCGCGTCCGACAACCGCTCCACCAGCAGCATGCCCGTGCCTTCGCCGAAGGCGGTGCCGTCGGCTGCCGCGGCGAAGGACTTGCAGCGGCCGTCGGGGGCGAGGCCGCCCTGCCGGCTGAACTCGACGAAGAGTTCGGGGCTGCACATCACGTTGACGCCGCCGGCCAGGGCCAGGGAGCATTCGCCCGACCGCAGCGCCCTTACGGCGAGGTGCAGGGCGACCAGCGAGGAGGAGCAGGCCGTGTCGATGGTGACCGCGGGGCCCTCCAGTCCGAAGAAGTAGGCCAGGCGTCCGGAGACGATGCTGCCCGAGTTGCCGGTGCCGAGGAATCCTTCGACGTCCTCGGGGATGTAGGGCAGCAGGCGGGCCGCGTAGTCCTGCTGCATCAGGCCGACGTACGTGCCGACCGCGGCTCCGCGCAGGGTGGCGGGGTCGATGGCCGCGCGCTCGAAGAGTTCCCAGGTGGTTTCCAGGAGCAGGCGCTGCTGCGGGTCCATGGCCACCGCTTCGCGCGGCGAGATGCCGAAGAACTCCGCGTCGAAGTCGGCCGCGTCGTGGAGGAAGCCGCCGTCGCGGGTGATGGAGGTGCCGACGCGGTCCGGGTCGGGGTCGTAGAGGGTGTCCAGGCTCCAGCCGCGGTCGGTGGGGAACCCGGAGATGCCGTCGCGGCCTTCGGCCAGCATCCGCCACAGGTCCTCGGGCGAGCGGATGCCGCCGGGGAGGCGGCAGGCCGCGGCGACGATCGCGATCCGGTCGTCGTCCGCGTCCCGGTCCCGGTCGGCGTGGGCCGGCCTCGCGGGCGCGGCGGCCGTGGCCGTGGCCGAGTCCGTGTCCGTCAGTCCGGCGGCCAGGAAGTCCGCGAGCGCCGCCGGGGTCGGGTGGTCGAAGACCAGGCTGGCGGGGAGCCGCAGGCCGGTGGCGGCGTTCAGGCGGTTGCGCAGTTCGACCGAGGCCAGCGAGTCGAAGCCCAGTTCGCGGAAGGCCCGTCCGGGGTCGAGGGTGTCCGGGGTCGCGTGGCCGAGGACGGCCGCGGCGTGGGTGCGGACGAGTTGGACGAGCAGCCGCGTCCGTCCGGCGCCGTCGAGGGCCGCGAGCCGGCCGCGCAGGGCGTTGTCGTCGGCCGTCGCGGTCGCGGCCGTCGCCGCCCGGCGGGGCGGGGTGCGCACCAGGCCGCGCAGCAGCGGCGGCAAGGTGCCGTCCGCGGCCGCGGACTTCAGGGCGGCGGTGTCGAGGCGCATCGGGACCAGGGCGGCCCGGTCCACGGTGAGGGCGGTGTCGAACAGGGCGAGTCCGCGCTCGGTGGAGAGCGGCGGCATCCCGGAGCGGGCGACGCGTCGTACGTCGTCCTCGTCCAGGTGTCCGGTCAGTGCGCTGGGCTGCTCCCACAGGGTCCAGGCCAGCGACTGGCCGGGCAGGCCCGCCGCCCGGCGCTGGGCGGCGAGGGCGTCGAGGAAGGCGTTGGCGGCGGCGTAGTTGGCCTGTCCGGGGCCGCCGAAGGTGCCCGCGGCGGAGGAGAAGAGCACGAAGTGCGTGAGGTCGCGGTCGCGCGTGAGTTCGTGCAGGTGGAGGGCGGCGTCGGCCTTGGGGCGCAGGACGGCGTCCACCCGTTCGGGGGTGAGTGCCGTGACGACGCCGTCGTCGAGGGTGCCCGCGGTGTGGATCACGGCGGTCAGCGGGTGTGCGGGCGGCAGGTCCGCGAGGACGGCGGCCAGGGCGGTCCGGTCGGCGGCGTCGCAGGCCCCGAGGGCGACCTCGGCACCCAGTGCGGCGAGTTCGGCGCGCAGTGCCTCGGCTCCCGGGGCGGCCGGGCCGCTTCGGGAGAGCAGCAGCAGGTGCCGTACGCCGTGCCCGGTGACCAGGCGGCGGGCGACGTGGGAGCCGAGCAGTCCGGTACCGCCGGTGATGAGGACCGTGCCGTCGGGGTCGAAGGCGCGTACGGGCGCGGCCGCGCCGTCCGCAGTGTCCGGGGCGTTCCGAGGGACCCTGGCCAGCCGGGGTACGCGGACGTCGCCGCCGCGGACGGCGGCCTGCGGTTCTCCGGAGGCGAGGGCCGCCTCGACGCCCGCGGCGGTGCCGTGTTCGTCGTCGGCGTCGAGGTCGAGCAGCGCGAAGCGCCCGGGGTGCTCGGACTGGGCCGAGCGGACCAGGCCCCAGAGCGCGCTGTGCGCGGGGTTGCGTACGTCCTCCCCGGCGCTGACGGCGCCCCGGGTGGCGAACACCAGGAGCGAGCCGGCGAAGCGGTCGTCGGCGAGCCAGGTGCGGACGTCGGCGAGGGCCTGGTGGACGGCGGCGCGGACCGCCGCGGCCGGGCCGCCGGCCGGGTCCGCCGGGTGTTCGGTGCAGGTCAGGAGGACCGTTTCGGGCACCGGCGCCCCGGCGTCGACGGCGGCCCGCAGCGCGGCCAGGTCCGCGGTGCGGTGGACGGGTGCGCCGGTTCCGCGCAGGGCCGCGGTGACCCATTCCGTTGCGTAGAGGTCCTGGTGGCGGCGGCCGTGGGCGGCGCGGTCGGCGGCGCGGCGTACGGTGCCGGCGGGCCGCAGGACGAGGGCGTCGACGCTCGCCACGGGGGCGCCGGTCGCGTCGGCGACGTCGAGGGTGACCGCGTCGGGCCCGGCCGGGGCGAGCCGGACGCGGATCGCGCCGGCGCCGGTGGCGTACAGGGTGACGCCGTTCCAGGAGAACGGCAGCCGGCCCTCGGGGTGGGCGTCCGCGCCGGGGGTGCCGGGCACGCCGGTGGCGTGCAGGGCGGCGTCCAGCAGGGCCGGGTGCAGGCCGAACGCGGCGGCGTCGGAGGCGGGCCCGACGGGCAGGACGGCCTCGGCGAACAGTTCGTCGCCGCGCCGCCAGGCCGCGCGCAGGCCCTGGAAGGCGGGGCCGTAGGCGAATCCGCCCGCCGCGTAGCGCTCGTACAGGCCGTCGAGGGCGAGGGGTTCGGCGCCGGGCGGCGGCCAGGGCATCGGGCCGTCGGCCGCGGTGCGGTCCGCGCCGTCGCGGGCCAGGACGCCTTCGGCGTGCCGGGTCCACTCGCCGTCATCGTCGTCGGCGTCGCCGCCGGCCGGGGTGTCCGGCCGGGAGTGCAGGCTGAGCGGGCGGTGTCCCCGGTGGTCGGGGGCGCCGACGGTGAGCCGGAGCACGGCGCCGCCGTGTTCGGGCAGCACGAGGGGTGCTTCGAGGGTGAATTCCTCGACCCTCGGGCAGCCGACGCGGGCTCCGGCCTGGAGCGCGAGTTCCAGGAACGCGGTGCCCGGGAGCAGGGCTCGACCGCCGACGGCGTGGTCGGCGAGCCACGGGTGGGTGCGGGCCGAGAGGCGGCCGGTGAGGAGCAGGCCGTCGCCGTCGGCGAGGACGACGACCGCGCCGAGCAGCGGGTGGCCGGCGGGGGTCAGTCCGGCGGAGGTGACGTCGGCGGCGGGCGCGGCGCCGTCCTCCAGCCAGTAGGGGTCGCGCTGGAAGGCGTAGGTGGGCAGTTCCACCCGTCCGGGGCGGCGGCCGGCGAAGACGGTGTCCCAGTCCGGGGAGACTCCGCGCAGGTGGAGTTCGGCCAGGGACTCGGTGAAGCGGCGCGGTCCGCCGTCGTCGCGGCGCAGGGTGCCGAGGGCGGTGGCGTCGGCGCCCGCGTCCTCGGCGGTCTCCAGGACGCCGACGGTGAGGACGGGGTGCGGGCTGCTCTCCAGGAGGACCTGGTAGCCGTCGGCGAGGAGGGCGCGGGTGGCCTGTTCGAAGCGGACGGTGCCCCGGAGGTTGCGGTACCAGTAGTCGGCGTCGAGGGCGGTGGTGTCCTCCATCAGGCCGCCGGTGAGGGTGGAGTAGAAGGGGATGGCGGCGGGGCGGGGGGCCAGTCCGTCGAGGCGGGCGAGCAGGTCGGCGCGGATGTCCTCGACGTGGGCGCTGTGCGAGGCGTAGTCGACGGGGATGCGGCGGCTGCGGATGTCCAGGGCCGCGGCCTGTTCGAGGAACGCGTCGAGGGCGTCGGTGTCGCCGGAGACCACGGTGGAGGCGGGTCCGTTGACGGCGGCGACGGAGAGCCTGCCCTCCCAGGGGGCCAGGTGTTCGACGACCTGTGCGGCGGGCAGGGCCACCGAGGCCATGCCGCCGCGGCCGGAGAGGGCGCGGATCGCCCGGCTGCGCAGGGCGACGACCCGGGCGGCGTCGTCGAGGGAGAGGGCGCCCGCGACGCAGGCGGCAGCGATCTCGCCCTGGGAGTGGCCGATCACGGCGCCGGGGGTGATGCCGTGGGAGCGCCACAGTTCGGCCAGGGAGACCATGACGGCCCACAGCACCGGCTGCACCACGTCGACGCGTTCGGCGGGCGGGGTGCCGGGGGCGCCGCGCAGGACGGCTTCCAGGGACCAGTCCACGAAGGGGGCCAGGGCGCGTTCGCAGGCGGCGATGCGGGCGGCGAAGGCGGGGGCGGAGTCGAGGAGTCCGACGGCCATGCCGGCCCATTGGGAGCCCTGTCCGGGGAAGACCAGGGCGACTTCGCCGCCGGTTCCGGCGGTGCCGCGGACCAGGCCGGGGGCCTCGCGGCCGGCCGCGAGGGCGTCGAGTCCGGCGCGGAACTCGTCGGGGTGGGCGCCGATCAGGACCGCCCGGTGCTCGTGCGCGGCGCGGGTCGTGGCGAGGGCGTGGCCGATCTCGGCCGGGCCAGGCCCGGGGTGGGCGTCGAGGTGGTCGCGGAGCCGTACGGCCTGGGCGCGCAGCGCTTCGGCGGTACGCCCGGAGAGCACCCAGGGCAGGACGGGCGACGGCGTGCCGGGGCCGGAGGGGGCGTCGGCGTTTCCGGGGGCAGTCGCATCGGCCGGCTCTGCGGGGTCGGCGGGTTCGTCGGCCTGTTCCAGGACGACGTGTCCGTTGGTACCGCTGACGCCGAAGGAGGAGACCGCGGCGCGGCGCGGGCGGCCGGTCTCGGGCCAGGGGGTGTTCGCGGTGACCAGGCGTACGGCGCCCGCGGTCCAGTCGATCTGCGGGGACGGGTCCTCGGCGTGCAGGGTGGGCGGGACGGTGCCGTGCCGCATGGCGAGGACGGTCTTGATGACGCCGCCGACGCCGGCCGCCGCCTGGGTGTGCCCGATGTTGGACTTGAGCGAGCCGAGCAGCAGCGGATGCCCGTCCGCGCGGTCCTGGCCGTAGGTGGCCAGCAGGGCCTGGGCCTCGATGGGGTCGCCCAGCGGGGTGCCGGTGCCGTGCGCCTCGACCACGTCCACGTCGGCGGGGGTGAGTCCGGCGTTGGCCAGGGCGTGCCGGATGACGCGCTGCTGGGCGGGGCCGTTGGGGGCGGTGAGCCGGCTGCTGGCGCCGTCCTGGTTGACAGCGGTGCCGCGGATCAGGGCAAGGACCGGGTGTCCGTGGCGGCGGGCGTCGGAGAGGCGCTCCAGCAGGAGCATGCCGACGCCCTCGCCCCAGCCGGTGCCGTCGGCGGTGGCGGCGAAGGACTTGCAGCGGCCGTCCCGGGCCAGGCCGCCCTGGCGGCTCATCTCGACGAACGGGACGGGTGTCGACATGACCATCGCGCCCCCGGCCAGCGCCAGGGTGCAGTCGCCGGCGCGCAGCGCCTGGGCGGCGAGGTGGATGGCGACCAGGGAGGAGGAGCAGGCGGTGTCGATGCTGACCGCCGGGCCCTCCAGGCCGAAGGTGTAGGCGACGCGGCCCGAGGCGACGCTGTCGGAGCTGCCGCTGCCGACGTAGCCGGCCACGTCGTCGGGGACCCGGCGCAGCCGTACCGCGTAGTCCTGGTACATCACTCCGGCGAAGACGCCGGTGCGGCTGCCGCGCAGGGTGGCGGGGGCGATGCCGGCCCGTTCGAACGCCTCCCAGGTGGTTTCCAGGAGGAGGCGCTGCTGCGGGTCCATGGCGAGGGCTTCGCGCGGGGAGATCCCGAAGAAGCCGGGGTCGAAGTGGCCGACGTCGTCGAGGAAGCCGCCGAGGGCGGTGTGGCTGGTGCCCTCGCGGAGTCGTTCGGGATCGTCTAGGTGGTCCAGGTCCCAGCCGCGGTCGCGGGGGAAGCCGGTGATGGCGTCGGTGCCGTCGGTGACCAGGCGCCACAGGTCCTCGGGGGACCGTACGCCGCCGGGGTAGCGGCAGCTCATGGCAACGACCGCGATCGGTTCGCGGGCCGCTTCCTCGGCTTCGGTCAGGCGTCGGCGGGTGTGGTGCAGGTCCGCCGTCACGCGCTTGAGGTAGTCCCTCAGCTTGTCGTCGTTCACCATCGTGATCCGCCGTCCTGGTTCGCGTGTCGGGTCGGTGTCATGACAGGCCGAGTTCGTTGTCGATGAGGTCGAAGAGTTCGTCGTCGCTGGCGCCGTCCATGCGGTCCTCGATGGAGTCGGCGCCCGTGCCGTCGCCGTCGGCCGTGGCGGCCGGGTCGAGGCGGCCCAGGAGTTCCTGGAGCCGGGCGGCGAGCCGTTCGCGGTCCGCCGGGTCGTCGACGCCGCCGTCGAGGGCGCTTTCCAGGCTGTCCAGTTCGGCGAGGCCGGGGACCGGGCCGGGTCCGGCGTCGGGGACCAGTTCGGTGGCGAGGTGTCCGGCGATCGCGGCCGGGGTGGGGTGGTCGAAGAGCAGGGTGGCCGGCAGCGGGTGGCCGGTGGCGGCGCGCAGCCGGTTGCGCAGTTCCACGGCGGTCAGCGAGTCGAAGCCGACCTCCAGCAGGCCGCGTCCGGGCTCTATGGCGGCCGGGCCGCTGTGGCCGAGGACCAGGGCGGCGTGGGAGCGGACCAGGTCGAGGAGGACCCGGCCGCGCTGGGTTTCGTTGAGGGATCCGAGCCGCTGCTTCAGTGCTTCGGGTCCGTCGGTGACGGTGCCGGCGGCGGGGCCCGCGGCGCCGCGCCGGGCGGCGGGGCGCACCAGGCCGCGCAGCAGGGCGGGGACGCCGCCGCTCGCCGCCTGGGTGCGGACGGCCGCGGTGTCGAGCCGCAGCGGGAGGACCACGGGGTCGTCGAGGGTGCCGGCGGTGTCGAAGAGGGCGAGTCCCCGGGCGGGGTCGAAGGCGACGATGCCGCCGCGGGCGATCCGTCGCAGGTCGGCCTCGGTGAGGCCGCCGGTCATGCCGGTGCTGTTGGCCCACAGGCCCCAGGCGAGGGAGCGGCCGGGCAGTCCGTCGGCGCGGCGCCGGTGGGCGAGGGCGTCGAGGAAGGCGTTGGCGGCGGCGTAGTTGCCCTGGCCCATGCCGCCGAAGACGCCGGCGATGGACGAGAACACGACGAACTCCGTCAGTTCCGTGCCTGCGGTGAGTTCGTGCAGGTTGACCGCCGCGTCCACCTTGGGGCGCAGGACGTGGCCGAGCTGTTCGGGCGTCATGGTGGCGACGACGCCGTCGGCGAGGACGCCCGCGGCGTGCACCACCCCGGTCAGGGGGTGGGCGGCGGGCAGGGTGGCGAGCAGGGCGGCGAGGGCGTCGCGGTCGGCGGCGTCGCAGGCGGTGATCTCGGCGTGCGCGCCCAGGGCTGCCAGTTCGGCGAGGAGTTCTGCGGCGCCTTCGGCGGCGGGGCCGCTGCGGCTGGTGAGCAGCAGGTGCCGGACACCGTGTTCGGCGGCGAGGTGGCGGGCGACGTGGGCGCCGATGGCGCCGGTGCCGCCGGTGATGAGGACGGTTCCGTCGCCGTCCCAGCCGGGGGTGCGTCCGGTGGCGGCCAGCGGTACGCGGGCCAGCCGGGCGATGTGGACGGCCCCGGCCCGGACCGCGAGCTGGGGTTCCCCGGAGGCGAGGGCCTCGGCCAGGACGGCGGGCGGGGTGTCGTGGGCGGCGTCGAGGTCCAGCAGGACGAAGCGGTCGGGGTTCTCGGTCTGGGCCGAGCGGACCATGCCCCAGAGCGCGGCCAGGGCCGGGTC
The DNA here is from genome assembly GCF_042743065.1 of Streptomyces sp. NPDC058872. NCBI lineage: Bacteria > Bacillati > Actinomycetota > Actinomycetes > Kitasatosporales > Streptomycetaceae > Streptomyces > Streptomyces sp. NPDC058872. The sequence goes on along the minus strand of NZ_JBHYMK010000092.1, from coordinate 11,606 downwards.
CGGGACGTCGTCGCCGGTCACCGGGACCGCGCCGGAGGTGACCAGGACCAGCTTGGAGCCGGTCAGGCGCTCCTCGGCCAGCCAGGCGCGCAGCAGCGCGAGGAGCGCGCCGAGGCCGTCGTGGACGGCGTCGCGCAGGGTGCCGGGCGGTGCGGACGGGGTGGTGGCGGGCGGGCAGGGCGCCAGGACCAGCCGGGGCGCCGGGGTGCCCGCGTCGAGCAGGGCGGTCAGCGCGGCGAGGTCGGTGACCGTCCGGCCGGGCAGCGGTGCGGCGCCGGGCCGGGGTGTGCCGGTGCCGAGCACGGTCCAGGACTCGGGGCCGTGGACGGTGCCCGCCGCCGTGCCGGCGCGTGCCGGCAGGGGCTGCCACTCGGGGCGGAACAGCTCTTCGTGGTGTCCGGTGCGGGTGGCCTTGAAGCGGTCGGGCGAGACGGGCCGCAGCACGAGGGAGCGGGCCGAGAGGACCGGCCGCCCGGTGGCGTCGGTCGCCCGCACGGCCACGGCGTCGCGGCCGGTGGGGGTCAGCCGCAGCCGGAGCTCGGTGGCGCCGGAGGCGTGCAGGCGCACCCCGTTCCAGGAGAACGGCAGCCAGCCCTGCGCGGGACCCTCCAGTACGTCGAACACCAGCGCGTGCAGGGCGGCGTCCAGGAGGGCCGGGTGCAGGCCGAACGCGGCGGCGTCCGGCTGCTGCCCGTCCGGCAGGGTGGCGACGGCGTACACCTCGTCGCCGAGCCGCCAGGCCTCGCGCAGGCCCTGGAACGCGGGCCCGTAGGCGAACCCGCCGCCCGCGAAGCGGTCGTACAGGCCTTCCGTGTCGAGCGGGACGGCACCGGGCGGCGGCCAGGCCTCGGGGTCGGCCGGGTCGTCCGGGTCGTCCGGGTCGTCCGGTGCGGTCGCCGGTACGGGTTCCCCGGCGGGGGTGAGCAGGCCGCTCGCGTGCCGGGTCCAGGGGGCGTCGGGGCCGTCGTCGGCGGCCCGGGCGTGGACGCTGAGCGGTCGGGTGCCGGAGGCGTCCGGGCTTCCGACGGTGAGCTGGAGTGCGACGGCGCCGCCCGCCGGGAGCACCAGCGGTGCCTCCAGGGTCAGTTCCTCGACCTGGTCGCAGCCGACCTGGTCGCCCGCGCGGACCGCGAGTTCCAGGAAGGCGGTGGCGGGGAACAGCACGCCCTCGTAGACCCCGTGGTCGGCGAGCCAGGGGTGGGTGCGGACGGAGAACCTGGCGGTGAAGAGGAAGCCGTCGGAGTCGGCGAGTTCGGTGCCGGCGCCGAGCAGCGGGTGGTCGACCGCCACCAGTCCGGCGGCGGGCAGTCCGGCCGTGGCCGGGCCGCCCTCCAGCCAGTAGGCGTCGCGCTGGAAGGCGTAGGTCGGCAGGCCTGCGGCGGCGCGGGACGGGCCGCCGGGGTGCAGGGCCTGCCAGTCCACCGGGACGCCCGCGACGTGCAGCCGGGCCAGGGCGGCCGTCGCTGCGGGCCCCTCGGGCCGGTCCTTGCGCAGCAGCGGCACCAGCACGGGCCCGCCCGCGCCGTCGCCGGCACCGATGCCGCTCGCGGTGCCGGTGGTGTCGGCGGTGTCGGCCAGGCAGTCCTGGCTCATGGCGGTGAGCGCGCCGTCGGGTCCGAGTTCCAGGTAGGCGGTGACGCCCTCGCGCTGCAGCCGGCGGATGCCGTCCTGGAACCGCACGGTGCCGCGCACGTGCTCCACCCAGTAGTCGGGGGAGCCGAACTGCTCGGCGGTGACCGGTTCGCCGGTCAGGTCGGAGAGGACGGGGACGGTGGCCGCGGCCGGCACGATGCGGGCGGCGACCTCGCGGAACCCGTCGAGCATCGGCTCCATCAAGGGCGAGTGGAAGGCGTGCGAGACCCGCAGCCGGCGGGTCTTGCGGCCGAGCGCGGCGAGCGCGCCCGCGATCTCGGCCACCGCCGCCTCGTCGCCGGAGATCACCGTCGAGGCCGGGCCGTTGACCGCGGCGACGCCGGCTTCCTTCTCGCGGCCCGCCAGCAGCGGCAGCACCTCCTCCTCCCCCGCGGCGACGGCGAACATCGCGCCGCCCGCAGGGAGGGCCTGCATCAGCCGTCCCCGCGCGGCCACCAGCGCCGCCGCGTCGGGCAGCGTGAGCACCCCGGCGCAGTGCGCGGCGGCCAGTTCGCCCACCGAGTGGCCGAACAGCAGGTCGGGGCGTACGCCCCAGTGCTCGACCAGCCGGAACAGCGCGACCCCGAGGGCGAACAGGGCGGGCTGGGTGTACTCGGTACGGTCCAGCAGTCCGTGGCCCGGGTCGCCGGGGGCCGCGTCGATCACGTCCCGCAGGGGGCGGTCCAGCAGCGGGTCGAGTGCGGCGCAGACCGCGTCGAAGGCGTCGGCGAACACCGGGAACCGGGCGTACAACTGCGCGCCCATGCCGGTCCGCTGGCTGCCCTGGCCGGGGAAGAGGAAGGCGGTCTTGCCGGCCGGGCCGGTGACGCCGCGCACCAGGTCCGCGGACGGCTCGCCGGCGGCGAGGGCGCCCAGCGCGTCCAGCAGGCTCTGCCGGTCCGTGCCGGTGAGGGCGGCCCGGTGCTCGAAGGCGCTGCGGTGCAGGGCCAGGGCGCGGCCCAGGTCGGCGACGGAGAGGTGCGGGGCGCCCGCCACGTGCCGCAGCAGCCGCCCGGCCTGCTCCCGCAGCGCGTCCGCGCTCCGCCCGGACAGCAGCCAGGGCAGGGCGGCCGGTTCGGTGACGGCGGCCCGTTCCTGCGCCGCGCCGGTCACGACGGCCGGGGCCGGGCCCCCGGACGGGGCCGGTTCCGGTGCGTCCGTGGGCTGTTCGAGGATGGTGTGGGCGTTGGTGCCGCTGACTCCGAAGGAGGACACCGCGGCCCGGCGGGGACGGCCGGTCTCCGGCCACGGGGTGTCGTCGGTGAGCAGCCGGACCGCTCCGGCCGTCCAGTCCACGAAGGGCGTCGGTCTGTCGACGTGCAGGGTGCGCGGCAGCGCCCCGTGCCGCATGGCCTGGACCATCTTGATGATGCCGGCGACTCCGGCGGCGGCCTGGCTGTGGCCGATGTTCGACTTGAGCGATCCCAGCCACAGCGGCGGTGCGGCGCCGCGCTCGCGGCCGTAGGTGGCCAGCAGGGCCTGGGCCTCGATCGGGTCGCCCAGCCGGGTGCCGGTGCCGTGCGCCTCCACCGCGTCGACCTCGGAGGCGGCCAGTCCGGCGTCGGCGAGCGCCGCCCGGATGACGCGCTGCTGGGAGGGGCCGTTGGGGGCGGTGAGGCCGTTGCTGGCGCCGTCCTGGTTGACGGCGGAGCCGCGGACGAGGGCGAGGACCGGGTGGCCGTTGCGCCGGGCGTCCGAGAGGCGTTCCAGGACGAGCAGTCCGGCACCCTCGGCCCAGGAGGTGCCGTCGGCGGCGGCGGCGAACGGCTTGCAGCGGCCGTCCTCGGCGAGCACCCGCTGCCGGCTGAACTCCACGAAGGCGCCCGGTGTCGACATCACGGTCACCCCGCCCGCGAGGGCGAGCGAGCACTCGCCGGCCCGCAGCGACCGGGCCGCGAGGTGGACGGCGACCAGCGACGAGGAGCAGGCCGTGTCGACGGTGACCGCGGGCCCTTCGAGTCCGAGGCTGTAGGAGATCCGGCCGGAGGCGACGCTGCCCGCGCTGCCGATGCCGAGGTAGCCCTCGAACTCCTCGGAGGGCTCGGTGACGCGCGAGCCGTAGTCGTGGTGGCTGCATCCGACGAAGACGCCGCTGTCACTGCCCTTGAGGGACAGCGGGTCGATGCCGGCCCGCTCGAACGCCTCCCAGGAGAGTTCGAGGAGCAGCCGCTGCTGGGGGTCGATGGTCAGCGCCTCGCGCGGGGAGATCCCGAAGAAGGCCGGGTCGAAGCGGTCGGCGTCGTGGAGGAAGCCGCCTTCGCGGGCGTAGGTGCTGCCGACCCGTTCGGGGTCGGAGTCGTAGAGGCCGTCCAGGTCCCAGCCGCGGCCGGTGGGGAAGCCGGAGATGGCGTCCTGCCCGGTGGCGACGAGGTCCCACAGCTCTTCGGGGGTGCTGACGCCGCCGGGGTAGCGGCAGCTCATGGCGACCACCGCGATGGCCTCGTCCTCGGCCACGGCCGCCGCCGGTACGGGTGCCCGTCCGGCGTCGGCGGGCGCCGCCGCGGTGTCGGTGCCCGGCAGTTCGCCGCGCAGGTGGCCGGCGAGGACGGTGGCGGTCGGGTAGTCGAAGGCGAGGGTCACCGAGAGGCGCAGTCCGGTGGCTTCGGCGAGCCGGTTGCGCAGGTCGACGGCGGTCAGCGAGTCGAAGCCGATGTCCTTGAACACCTGGTCGGGTCCCACCGCCTCGGGTCCGGGGTGGCCGAGCACGGCGGCGACTTCGGTGCGGACCAGGTCGAGGAGGGCCCGGTCGAGTTCGGCCGGGGGCAGGGCGGCCAGCCGCCGGGCCGTCGGCTCGGCGCCGTCGCCCGTACGGGACCCCTGCGCGGCGTCGCGTACGGCCCGCACCTCGGGCAGGTCGGCGAGGGCGGCGCTGGGCCTCAGGGCGGTGAACGCCCGGGTGAAGCGGTCCCAGGCGAAGTCGGCGACGAGGACGGCGGTGTCGTCGTGGTCGAGCGCCCGTTGCAGGGCGAGGGTGGCGGTGGCGGGGTCCATGGCGGGCAGCCCGTCGCGGATCAGCCGTTCGCTGACGGCTCCGGAGGCGAGGCTGTCGCCGCCCCACAGGCCCCAGGCGACCGAGGTGCCGGGGAGGCCGAGGTCGCGGCGGTGCCGGGCCAGGGCGTCGAGGTAGGCGTTGGCGGCGGCGTAACTGCCCTGGCCGGTGCCGCCGAGGGTGCCGGCCAGCGAGGAGAACAGCACGAAGGCGGTGAGGTCGAGGTCGCGGGTGAGGGCGTCGAGGTTGCGGGCGCCGTCCAGCTTGGGGTGCAGGACGCCGGCCGCGCGCTCGGGGGTGATCGAGTCGATCACGCCGTCGTCGAGGACGCCCGCGGTGTGCAGCACGGCGCGCAGCGGGCGCTCGGCCGGTATGCCGGCGAGCAGGTCCGCGAGGGCGGCGCGATCGGCGACGTCGCAGGCCGCCGCGGTGGCCTCGGTGCCGAGGGCGCGCAGTTCGGCGAGCAGGTCGGCCGCGCCGGGGGCGTGTTCTCCGCGGCGGCTGGTGAGCAGCAGGTGCGCGGTGCCGGTGCGGGCGAGGCGGCGGGCGATCTGGGCGCCGAGCCCGCCGGTGCCGCCGGTGATGAGGACGGTGCCCTCGGGGGTCCAGTCGCGGGCCGGGGGCGTGTCGCCGAGCGGGGCGTGGACGAGCCTGCGGCCGAAGACGCCGGAGGCGCGTACCGCGAGCTGGTCTTCGCCGTCCGGGCCGGTGAGCGCTGCGGCCAGTCGGGTGGCGGCCCGCTCGTCGAGGCGTTGCGGCAGGTCCACCAGTCCCGCCCAGCGCTGCGGGTATTCGACCCCGGCGACCCCGCCGAGGCCCCAGACCAGTGCCTGGAGGGTGCTGTCGATCGGGTCGGAGCGGCCGACCGACACGGCGCCGCGGGTGGCGCACCAGAGCGGGGCGTCGGCGCCAAGGTCGCCCAGCGCCTGGAGGAGGCCGACGGTCAGGGTGAGCCCGAGGGGCAGGGCCGAGCCGTCGCCGTGCGGTTCTTCGGCCAGGGCGAGCAGGGACAGCACCCCGGCGGGCGGCCCGTCGGCCCGTTCGTGCGCTTCGCGCAGCTGTACGGCGAACCGGGCCCGGTCGGTCGCGTCGGGGCCCGCTTCGACGAGGACCGGTACGGCGCCGTGTCCGCGCAGGGCGTCCATGGCGAAGGCGACGGCCGGGTGGGCGGTGTGACCGGCCGGGGTGACGACGAGCCAGTTCCCGGTGAGGCGGGCCGGTCCGGCGGTCGGCAGGGGCTTCCAGTCGACCCGGTAGCGCCAGCTGTCGACGGTCCGGTCGCCGTGCCAGCCGCGCGCCCAGTCGGCGAGGGCGGGCGCCAGGGAGGCGAGGGCGGAGCGCAGTTCGCCGTCCTCGACGCGCAGGGTGGTGGCGAGGGCGTCGAGGTCTCCGTGGTCGACCGCCTCCCAGAACCCGGAGTCGGCCGGGCCGGTACCGGCCGCGGCGACGGCGGCGGACGGTTCGGGGGTGACGGGGTCGAGCCAGTAGCGCTGCTCCTGGAAGGCGTACGTGGGCAGCGGCCGGGTGCGGGCGCCGGTCCCGGCGAACACCGCCTCCCAGTCCACCGGCACTCCGCGCACCTGGAGTTCGGTGAGCGAGGTGAGGAAGCGGGCGCGGCCGCCCTCGGTGCGGCGCAGGGTGCCGACGACGGCTCCGCCGGAGGCCCCGGCGGCCTCGACGGCCTGCTGGATCCAGACGGTCAGGGCGGGGTGGGTGCTGCATTCGACGAAGGTGTGGTGGCCGTCGGCGATCAGCGCGTCGACGGCCCGCCCGAACTCGACGGGCCGGCGCAGGTTGTCGTACCAGTACGCGGCGTCCAGACCGCGGGTGTCGAGCGGGCCGCCGGTGACCGTGGAGTAGAAGGGGACGTCGGAGGTGCGGGGCGCGGTGCCGGCGAGGAGGGTGAGCAGTTCCTCCCGGATCTCCTCCACCTGCGGGGAGTGCCCGGCGAATTCCACGCCGGGGACCGGCCAGGTCAGCACGCCCGCCTCGGAGTACTGCGCGCACAGCCGGTCCAGGGCGGCGGGGTCGCCGGAGACGGTGACCGAGGTCGGCCCGTTGACGGCGGCGACGTCGAGGGCGCCGTCGTAGGCGGTGAGGGCGTCCCGTACGGCGTCGGCCGGCAGGGGTACGAACAGCATGCCGCCGCGGCCGGTCAGGGCCAGCAGGGCCCGGCTGCGCAGGGCGACGATGCGGGCCGCGTCCTCCAGCGAGAGTGCGCCGGCCACGCAGGCGGCGGCGATCTCGCCCTGGGAGTGGCCGACGACGGCGTCGGGGGTGACGCCGTGCGCCCGCCACAGCTCGGCCAGCGAGACCATCACGGCGAACAGCACCGGCTGGACCACGTCCACCCGGTCCAGCGGGGGCGCGCCGGGTTCGTCCCGCAGGACCGCGAGCGGCGACCAGTCCAGGTGCGGGGCGAGGGCGCGTTCGCAGACTTCGATCCGGTCGGCGAACGCCGGTGCGTGCAGGAGGAGTTCGCGGGCCATGCCGGCCCATTGGGAGCCCTGGCCGGGGAAGACGAAGACGGTCCGGGACGATCCGGCGGCGGTGCCTTCGGCCAGGCCGGGAGCGCGCTCGCCGGCGGCCAGCGCGGCCAGGCCGCCCAGCAGGGCCGCCCGGTCCTCGCCGACGACGGCGGCGCGGTGGTCGAAGGCGGTCCTGGTGGTCGCCAGGGAGTAGCCGACGTCGGCGGACGGTATCTCCGGGTGCTCCGTCAGGTGCGCGTGCAGCCGGGCCGCCTGGGCCCGCAGGGCCTCGGCGCCGGACCCAGACAGCACCCACGGCACGGCGACGGGCACGGCCTGCGGGTCGGGTGCGCCTGCGTCGGCGGGCACCGACCGGGCTGCCACGGCTGCGGATTCGGCCGATGCGGGCCCGCCCGGCACGGCCTCGGCCGGTACCGGCTCGGCGGGCGGCTGCTCGATGATCACGTGGGCGTTGGTGCCGCTGAGGCCGAACGAGGACACCCCGGCCCGGCGCGGGCGTCCCGTCTCCGGCCAGGGGGTGGCCTCGGTGAGCAGGGCGACGGCGCCGGCCGTCCAGTCGACGTTCGGGGTCGGCCGGTCGACGTGCAGGGTCTGCGGCAGCTGCCCGTGCCCCATGGCCAGCACCATCTTGATGATGCCGCCGACCCCGGCGGCGGCCTGGGTGTGCCCGATGTTCGACTTCAGCGACCCCAGCCACACCGGCCGCCCCTCGGGCCGGTCCTGGCCGTACGTGGCCAGCAGCGCGTCGGCCTCGATCGGGTCGCCCAGCCGGGTGCCGGTGCCGTGGGCTTCGACGGCGTCGACGTCGGCGGCCGACAGGCGGGCGTTGGCGAGCGCGTCGCGGATCACCCGCTGCTGGGCCAGGCCGCTGGGCGCGGTGAGCCCGTTGCTCGCGCCGTCCTGGTTGATCGCCGAGCCGCGCAGCAGCGCGAGGACCGGGTGGCCGTTGCGGCGGGCGTCCGAGAGGCGTTCCAGGACCAGCAGGCCGACTCCCTCGGCCATGCCGAAGCCGTCCGCGGAGGCCGCGAAGGACTTGCAGCGCCCGTCCTCGGCGAGGCCGCGCTGCCGGCTGAAGCCGGTGAAGGAGAGCGGGGTGCCCATCACGGTGGCGCCGCCCGCCAGGGCCAGCCGGCATTCGCCCGAACGCAGCGACTGCGCGGCCAAGTGGACCGCCACCAGCGACGAGGAGCAGGCGGTGTCCACGGTCACGGCAGGTCCCTGGAGGCCCAGTTGGTAGGAGACCCGGCCGGACAGCACGCTGGTGGAGATGCCCGCGATGAACAGGCCCTCCAGTTCCTCGGGGACGTCCCGCAGGTTGCCGCCGTAACCCTGGTAGGAGGCGCCGGCGAAGATGCCGGTGGGGGTGCCGCGCAGGGAGGTCGGGTCGATGCCGGCGCGTTCGATCGCCTCCCAGGAGGTGGCGAGCAGCAGCCGCTGCTGCGGGTCCATGGCGCGTGCCTCGCGCGGCGAGATGCCGAAGAAGGCGGGGTCGAAGCGGTCCGCGTCGCGGACGAACCCGCCCGCGGCGGCGTAGCTCCTGCCGGGCCGGTCGGGGTCCGCGTCGTAGAGGGCGTCGAGGTCCCAGCCGCGGTCGTCGGGCAGGCCGGAGACCGCGTCGCGCCCGTCGGCGACCAGCCGCCACAGCTCCTCGGGGGTGCGGACCCCACCGGGGTAGCGGCAGCTCATGGAGACGATGGCGATCGGGTCGTCGTCCGCGGCGGCCACGATCGCGGGGGGCGGGCCGACCGCGGCGGGGGCCGCGGCGGCGCCGAGCAGTCCGGTCTCCAGGTGCCGGGCGAGGGCCGTGGCGGAGGAGTAGTCGAAGACGACGGTGACGGGCAGCCGCAGACCGGTGGCGGTGTTGAGGCGGTTGCGCATGTCCACGGCGGTCAGCGAGTCGAAGCCCAGGTCGCGGAAGGCCCGGCCGGGGGCGACGGCGTCCGGCGAGTCGTGCCCGAGGACGGCGGCGGCGTGCGTGCGGACCAGGTCGACGAGCACCCGGGTCCGCTCGGCCGCCGGCAGTGGCTCCAGCCGCTCGCGCAGCTCGGCGGAGGCCCCCGCGGTCCCGGCCGCCCCGTCGGGCTCCGGTTCGGCGGCCAGCGCGGCGCGGACCTCGGGGAGTTCGGCGATCAGCGGGCTGGGCCGCGCCGAGGTGAAGACGGTCGCGAAGCGGTCCCAGTCGATGTCGGCGACCACGACCACCGTCTCGTCGTGGTCCAGGACCTGCTGGAGCCCGGTGATCGCGGTGGCGGGCGGCATGAAGAGCACGCCGTGGCCGCGCAGGTTCTCCTCGACGAGTGCGGCGGCCATCCCGGCGCCGCCCTCGGGGTTCCAGATCCCCCACACCACGGAGGTCGCGGCGAGGCCGCGGCTCCGGCGGTCCTCGGCGAGGCCGTCGAGGTAGGCGTTGGCGGCGGCGTAGGCGCCGTGGACGGCGCTGCCCCACACCCCGGAGATGGAGGAGAACAGCACGAACGCGTCGAGCGTGTCCCGGTCGAACAGCAGGTCCAGGTTCCGTGCCCCGCCGGCCTTGGCGTGCAGGGTCTCGGCGAACTCGGCGAGGTCGGTGTCGGGCAGCGGCACCAGCGACCCGGCCCCGGCGGCGTGGAAGACGGTGCCGATCCGGTGGCCGTCGCCTTCGAGGCCGTCCTTCAGGGCGCGCAGCGCTTCCAGGTCGGCGACGTCGCAGGCGGCCACGGTGACGCGGGCACCGAGCGCGGCGAGTTCCTCGGAGAGCTCGGGCGCGCCGGGCGCGTCCGGGCCGCGCCGGCTGACCAGCACCAGGTGCCCGGCGCCGCGCCGGGCCAGCCAGCGGGCGATCTGCGCGCCGATGCCGCCGGTGCCGCCGGTGATCAGCACGGTGCCCCCGGGCCGCCAGCCGCGCCGCGGCGCGCTGTCCCCCAGGGCGGACCGGACCAGCCGGCGGCCGTGGCAGGCGGTGGCGCGTACGGCCACCTGGTCCTCGTCCCCGGCCCCGCCGGCCAGGACTCGGCACAGGCGTGCGGCGGTGTCGGTGTCCAGGGTCTCCGGGAGGTCGATCAGACCGCCCCAGCGCTGTGGGAACTCCAGTGCGGCGACCCGGCCCAGACCCCAGAGGAGGTGCTGCGGGGCGCTGACCGGGCTGCCGGTGTCCTCGCCCGCGACCGATACCGCGCCCCGGGTCGCCCACCACAGCGGGGCGTCGATCCCGGCGTCGCCCAGGGACTGCACCAGGGCCAGGCTGAGCGCGGTGCCCAGGGGGACGGAGGGGTGGGCGGAGTGCGGGCGTTCGTCGAGGCCCAGCAGCGACAGCACCCCGGCCGCCTCACCGGGCAGCGCGTCGAGAGCCGTGCGGAGCCGGTCGGCCAGTACGGTCCGGTCGGCCTCCGCCTCGGCGAGCCGTAAGCGGACCACCGCGGCCCCGGCCCGCTCCAGGACGTCGGCGGTGGCCTCCGCGCGGCGCGCCGCGTCCTCGGACTGGCCCTCCGAGGACAGGACGAGCCAGGTGCCGCCCAGGGCGGCCGGGGGGCCCTCGGGCAGGGCGCGCCAGGTCACCCGGTAGCGCCAGGAGTCGGCGACCGAGCGCTCGGTGCGGGCGGTGCGCCAGCCGGCGAGCGCGGGCAGCACCACGTTCAGCGGGTCCTCGGGGGTCACCCCGAGGGTGGTGGTGAACCGGTCCAGGTCGCCCCCGCCCAGGGCCTCCCAGAAGTCGTCCCCGGAGGCCGTGCCGGAGGTGCCGCCGGCCACCGGGCCGGTGTCCTCCAGCCAGTACGGGCGGCGCTGGAACGGGTAGGTGGGCAGCGGGACGCCGTCCGTGCGGTGTCCGGCGAACACCCGCTCCCAGTCGGGCGACAGCCCGCCCGTGTGGGCCTCTCCGAGGGAGGTCAGGAAGCGGTCGAGGCCGCCCTCGCCGCGCCGGAGCGTGCCCACGACCACGGCGGGGCCCTGTGCGGAGTCGGCGGCACCGGCCGCGTCGGCGCTCTGCTGCACACCGAAGGTGAGCACGGGGTGCGGGCTGGGCTCCACGAAGAACCGGAAACCCTCCCCGAGCAGCGTGTCCGTGGCCTTGCCGAACTCGACGGTCTGCCGCAGATTCCGATACCAGTACTCGGCATCCAACGCCCTCGTGTCCAGCCAACCACCCGTCACCGTCGAAAAGAACGGCACCGCACCCGAGACAGGCGCAAGATCGGCCAGGTCGGCAAGCAACTGCTCACGGATCTCCTCCACATGAGAGGAGTGCGAGGCGTAGTCGACCTCGATCAGACGCGCCCGCACCCCCTCAGCCACAAGCCCGTCCACCAGTTCCGCGACCGCATCCGCGTCACCCGAAACCACCGTCGACGAGGGTCCGTTGACGGCAGCCACCGACAGACGACCAGCCCACCCAGCAAGCCGCTCCCGTACCGCATCCACCGGCAGCGGCACCGACGCCATCCCACCCCGACCCGCCAACACCCCCACCGCACGCGAACGCAGCGCCACCACCCGAGCCCCGTCCTCCAGGCTCAAACCAC
>NZ_JBHYMK010000091.1:0-20935 GCF_042743065.1 Streptomyces sp. NPDC058872 | reverse complement strand
GCGGTCCGGCCCCGGCGCACCGCAGCGGTGCACCGGGGCCGGACCGTCCGTGCCGGGGACCGGCCGTCACTCGCTGGCGATCGCGTTCAGGACGTTCATCCGGCCCGCCCGGAACGCCGGGACGAGCGCCGCGAAGAGCCCCACGAAGGCCGACCCCACGAAGACCGTGAAGATCGTCGGCCAGGGGATGTCCAGGACGCCGAGGCCCTCCAGGGCCAGGAGCTTCTGGGCGGAGGTGCCCCAGCCCATGCCCAGGCCGAGGCCGAGGAGGGCTCCGAACAGGGCGATGACCACGGACTCCAGGCGGATCATGCGGCGCAGTTGGCGGCGGGAGAGCCCGATCGCCCGGAGCAGGCCGATCTCCCGGGTCCGTTCGACCACCGACAGGGCCAGCGTGTTCACGACGCCGAGGACGGCGACGACGATCGCGAGGGCGAGGAGCCCGTACACGATGTTGAGCAGCTGGCCGACCTGGCTCCGCAGCTCCGCCTTGTAGTCGGCCTGGTTGCTCACCGCGTACTGCGGGTACGGCGCGAGCGCGTCCTTGAGGGCCTGGTAGGCCTGGTCCTCCTGGCCGTCCACGGCGCCGGCGAGGACGAGCACGCTGCGCGGCATCCGTTCGGCGGGGAGGTAGCGGGCGACGGTGGTGATGTTCGCGTACATCGCCCCCTTGTCGATGTCGCCGGTGTCCGCGGTGATCGCCGCGACCGTGAGCTTCGCCGTGTCGCCGCCCCGGAAGGCGACGCCCAGGACGTCGCCGACCTTCACGTCGTGCTCGGCGGCGTAGTCGCTGCCTACGGACACGGCGTCCTCGCCGTAGGCGTCGCCGAGGGTGCCGGCGGTGGTCTCGCGGCGCAGGTCCTTCACGTACGTCGGGTCGGTGGCGACCAGTTCGACCGTGGCGTCCGTGCCGTGCGGGTCGGTGACCTCGACTTCGAGGTCCTTGTACTCGGTGACGTGGTCCAGGCCGGGGGCCTTCTCGATCGCCGCCTGGGCCTGCGGCACGATCGGCTGCCCGGTGCGCGACCGGACGATGAAGTCGGCGCCGACGGAACGGTCCAGTTCCTCGGTGGCCGAGGCGACCATGGAGGAGCCCACCACGGAGAGGCAGGCGACGAGTGCCAGGCCGATCATCAGGGCGGCGGCGGTGGCACCGGTGCGGCGCGGGTTGCGCAGCGCGTTCCGCTCGGCCATCCGGCCGACGGGGCCGAAGATCCGCAGGACGACGACGCCGAGGACGCGCACGACCCCGCCGGCGAGGAACGGTCCGATGACGATGAGCCCGAGGAGGGAGAGGACGACGCCGATGCCGAGCCAGAGGGAACCGGGCTTGGCCTCCGTGGCGCGGGCCGCCACGACCAGGGCCGCCGCTCCGGCACCGGTGAGGGCGAGCCCCGCCCCGAGCCGTCCCCGACCGGTGCTGCCGTCCGCGGAGGTGCCCGCGTCGCGGAGGGCGGCCATGGGGGAGATCCTGGCGGCGCGGCGGGCCGGGACGTAGGCGGCGAGGACGGTCACGACGATGCCGAGGGCGAGGCCGACGGCCGGGGTCGTCCAGGCCACGGTGAGGTCGCGGGTGGAGAGTTCCATGCCCACCGCGGACATGAGCTTCATCAGTCCGACGGCGAGGCCGACCCCGGCGGCGACACCGGCGACGGAGCCGACGAGGCCGAGGAGGAACGCCTCGATGAGGACGGAACGGTTCACCTGTTCGCGGCTCGACCCGATGGCCCGCAGGAGGCCGATCTCCCGGGTGCGCTGGGCGACCAGCATGGAGAAGGTGTTGACGATGAGGAAGATGCCGACGAGGAAGGCGATTCCGGCGAAGCCGAGCATCGCGTACCTCATGACGTCGAGGAAGCCGGCGACCTCCTCGCGACCGGCGTCGGCGGCCTCCTCGGCCGTCTGCAGCTTGTAGCCGTCACCGAGGGCCGCGGCGATGTTCGCCTTCAGGGCCCCGTCGGTGACGCCGGGCTGCGCATCGGCCGAGATCTGGGTGAACAAGCCCTCTTCGCCGAGGAGTTCGCGCTGCGCGGTGGCAGTGTCGAAGTAGACGACGGTGGCACCGGGGTTGGTGACCTTGAAGTCGACGATGCCGGAGATCTTCGCGGTGAAGTCACCGGTGACGGCGATGGTCCGCAGCGTGTCGCCGAGCTTCAGGCCGTGCTTCTCGGCGGTGGCGCCGTCGACGACGACGTCGGTGGGGCCGCGCGGCTCGTGGCCGGAGACCAGCTCCACCGAACGCAGCTCGTTCGGAGTCCAGTTGACGGCGACGGTCGGAGCGCCACCGGTCGGTCCGACGTTCTCGTTCTGCGCGTTGACGACGGTGACGCCCGTCGATGCGACCGAGCCCTGTGCCTCCTTGACGCCCTCGGCGCCCTTGACCCGTTCCAGTACGGAGGCCGCGAAGGCCTCGGGGCGCCCGGTGGCCGGGGTGCCGCCGGAGGGGTCGCCCCCCTTCGGGCTGACGGTGACGTCGGAGGCGGTGGACGCGAAGAGCTTGTCGAAGGTCGTGTTCATCGTGTCGGTGAAGACGAGCGTCCCACTGACGAAGGCGACCGAGAGCAGGACCGCGACGGCCGAGAGCGCCATCCGCCCCTTGTGCGCGAGGAAGTTGCGCAGCGAGGTCTTGAGGACGGTCATGACGCCCGCCCGGAGGCGTCGACCTCGGAAGCCGGTGCGCCGCCGGTGGAGAAGCGGCGCATGCGGTCGAGCACGGCGTCGGCCGTGGGCCGCTCCATCTCGTCGACGATCCGCCCGTCGGCGAGGAAGATCACGCGGTCCGCATAGGAAGCGGCGACGGGGTCGTGGGTGACCATGACGATCGTCTGGCCCAACTCGTCCACGGAGGTGCGGAGGAAGCCGAGCACCTCCGCACCGGCCCTGGAGTCGAGGTTTCCGGTCGGCTCGTCCCCGAAGATGATCTCGGGCCGGGCGGCGAGCGCACGGGCCACGGCCACCCGCTGTTGCTGACCGCCGGAGAGCTGGTTCGGCCGGTGCTTGAGGCGGTCGGAGAGGCCGACGGTGTCGATGACCCGGCGGAGCCACTCGGGGTCGGGCTTGCGGCCCGCGATGTCCATCGGCAGCGTGATGTTCTCGAAGGCGTTCAGGGTGGGCAGCAGGTTGAACGCCTGGAAGATGAAGCCGATCCGGTCCCGGCGCAGCCGGGTGAGCTTCTTGTCCTTGAGGCCGGTGATCTCGGTGTCGTCGAGGAAGATCTGCCCGCCGGTGACGGCGTCGAGCCCGGCGAGGCAGTGCATCAGGGTCGACTTGCCGGAGCCCGAGGGCCCCATGATCGCGGTGAACCGGCCGCGGGCGATGTCCACGTCGACGGAGTCCAGCGCGAGGACACGGGTCTCCCCCGTGCCGTACGCCTTGACGACGCCGCGGGCCCGTGCGGCGACGGCCGTACGCCCCCCGGTCGCCCGGCCGTCACCCCTCGCCGAGGCGCCGTGCGCCGCGCTTCCCTCTTCGCCCCCGTGCCGAGGGGTGGTCACAGCCGATGTCACGGTTCTCTCCTTGCGGCGCTGGGTGGTCGGTACGTTCACGGTATGAAGCGGACATGGCACTTCTCCTCCTCCGCCGGTACGAACGGCCCCTGGATCACATGGGGGAGACGCCCTTAGGGGTTCCTCCGCCCCCGGACCGAGTGAGACCCTGACCGCACACATTTAGGTGTACGAAGAAAGGAACGGTGCGCGGTGACCGATCCGTTGACGACCGGGGCCGCGGCCGACCGGGAAGCCGCTCCCACCGCCGATCGCCGCGGCCCCGTCGTCGCCGCGCTCATGCTCGCCATGGGGCTCGCCGCCCTCGACGGCACCGTCGTCTCCACCGCCGTTCCCCAGATCGTCGGCGACCTCGGTGGACTCTCCGTCTTCTCCTGGCTGTTCTCCGGCTACCTGCTCGCCGTGACCGTCGCCCTGCCCGTGTACGGGAAGCTCAGCGACACCTTCGGCCGCAAGCCGGTCCTCATCGCCGGAACCGCCCTCTTCCTCCTCGGCTCGCTGCTCTGCGCCACGGCGTGGAGCATGGCGTCCCTCATCGCCTTCCGCATCGTCCAGGGGCTCGGCGGCGGCGCCCTCCAGGGCACCGTCCAGACCCTCGCCGCCGACCTCTACCCCCTGAAGGAACGCCCCAAGATCCAGGCCCGGCTCTCCTCCGTCTGGGCCGCCTCCTCCGTCGCGGGCCCGGCCGTCGGCGGTCTGCTCGCCGGCTACGCCGACTGGCGCTGGATCTTCCTCATCAATCTGCCCGTGGGGCTGCTCGCCCTCTGGCTGATCGGCCGCCACCTGGTCGAACCGGCCCGCGCGACCCCCCGCGCACGCGTCCGCGTCGACTGGGCCGGCGCCCTCGGCGTCTTCGCCACCGGAGCCCTGCTGATCACCGCACTCGTCCAGGCGGGCGTCGCCTGGCCCTGGCTCTCCGCCCCGTCCCTCGGCCTCTTCGGGGGCGCCGCCGTCCTCGCCGCGCTCACCGTCCTCGTCGAACGGCGCGCGGCCGAACCGATCATCCCCGGTTGGGTCTGGCGCCGCCGCACGATCGCCGCGGTCAACCTCTCGCTCGGCGCCCTCGGCCTGCTCATGGTCGCCCCGACCGCCTTCCTGCCGACCTACGCCCAGTCCGTGCTGGGGCTCGGCCCGATCGCCGCCGGCTTCGTCCTCTCCTCCTGGACGGTGAGCTGGCCCATCAGCGCGGCGTTCGCCAACCGGGTCTACGGGCGCATCGGCTTCCGCCTCACCGCGGTCCTCGGCATCTCGCTCGCGCTGCTCCTGCTGCTCGCGTTCCCGCTGCTGCCGTTCCCCGGCGAGGCCTGGCAGCCCACCCTGCTGATGCTGCTCCTCGGGGCGGCCCTCGGCCTCTTCCAACTGCCCCTGGTGGTGGGCGTGCAGTCGACGGTGCCGTACGAGGAGCGCGGCACCACCACCGCCTCCGTCCTCTTCTGCCGCCAGGTCGGCCAGAGCATCGGCGCCGCACTCTTCGGCGCCGTCGCCAACGGCGTCCTCGCCGCCCGCCTCGGCCCCGACACGGACCTCGACGCACTGGCCCGCTCCCTGAACACGACCGACCGGATCCGCCGGGCGGTCGACGCGGCGGTGGACTGGGTCTACCTGGGGGCGGCCGGCGCGGCGGCCCTCGCCCTCCTGGTCCTGCTCACGCTGGCCCCGCGCCGCTTCCCGGTCCTGAAGGAGGCGGCGGGGGGCGACGACTGACCGCTACGGGGCGACTGCGCCGGCCGCCACCGAACCGGTCGCTCCGGCAAGGGGTCCGACAGGTCCGCGGAAGCCGGTCAACCGGTCGACGGGCCGACCGGTCGACCGCACAGCAACAGGGCGATCCCGCACAGGCCGGTCACAAACCCACTGACCATCGCCCAAGCCCACCAACCGAAGCCCAACGTCGCGACGAGGACGATCATCGATGCCGTGAGGCCGACGGCCACCGCACGCTGCGGACCACTGCCGCCGTCCCACTCACGGCGCAGCACGCCGGAGCGCCGCCAGACCCTCCAGAAGAAGATCCCGAAGACGGCCACCTGCGCCGCGACGAACAACGGGGGAAGCCGAGGCAACATGGGCACCCCCGCCTCACCGTGCCAGAGTCCCACGAGTCCGTGGACCAGGACGACGGGACCGATCAGGGCGAACACCCCGGCCATCACGCGCAAGAAGCCGACGCTCACCAACCGCGCACTGGCGCTGCCGGACGGCCTGAAGGCGCGGGAAAAGTCGTGGAAGCGGTGGGCGGCTCCTCGGACATCAGTCACCACGATCCAGCCCAAGGCCGTCATGTAAACCCCCCAAGCCACTGCGAACACCGTGCCCCTCCCTTCGCCGTGCATCCGCCCCGATCGGCGAAGACCTCGTATCGCGCCCCACGGTATTCCCGCGCCATCGGCTTCCTGCACGCCCGTTCCCGGCAGGTTGTGTGGGCACTGGTTGCCGGACTCCACCGGGCGCCGACGGGTTCCGCACTGCGGTCGGAGGCTTCCCCGGCAGGATTTCGGCGGGCTTCGCTGCGGCAGACGGGCCGAACGTCCGCCGCAGCTGAGACTCGCACAAGGCGGGGCATCCCGCTGCTCTCGCTCGGGCGCCAGTCCGCACCGTCCGGCCATGTGCCCGCAATCCGGGTGCTCGTACAACTGTGAGCCACTGTCGCGGGTCTGACCTCATATGCGGAACCAGACCCGGAGCCAGACCCGGAGCCAGCGAAGAGCCCTCCTCGCTGCGGTCCTGTGCGTCGCCCTGCTCACAACCGGAGGGTGTACGCAGGCCCCGTCCCGGACCGGTGGCGCCGGCGAGCCGCTCCCCGGCGCCTCCTGGGGCGAGATTCCGGACCCACCCGGGGGCATGCTCCTGGGAGAGCGCTGGACCATCGAGGGGCTGAGGGTCGACGGACGCGAGATCGCGGCGCCGCAGAACGGTGCCGCCTGGCTGGAGTTCGGCCCCGACGGCATCATCTGGGCCAGCGACGGCTGCCACCCGTCGGCGCGTCCGGCCGTGGTGTCGCAGGACCACCTCACCGTGGAGCCGGCCAAGCACCCGTTCGCGCCTAGCCGCCGGAGCACTTCTCCAGGTCGGGGGTGCGATGCGGAAGAGGAGGAGTTCCGGGGCCGGCTCCAGGAGTCCTTCACGGGAAAGCTCGCGCTCCGCTACGACAACGAGGTCATGGGCCTCAAGAACGAGCAGGGCAACCAGATCTTCATCCGGATGAGCCGGGTCCGGAGCATGTTCGGCAGGCGCTACCTGCTGGACCACATCGCGAACTACAACGGCGAGTGGTACTCGGACTGGCCGGCCTCCGAAGCGCCCTGGTTGCGGTTCCGCCCCGACGGCACGATCGAGGGCGGAACCGGCTGTCGCAAACTCTCCGGCCGCGCGGTGTTCGAGGGCAGCCGGGTCGCCATCGGCCCCCTGGCCGTCACCGCCGGCGACTCGTGCACGACGAGCATCCCGGCCCAGATCCAAAGCTTCCTCGACAAGTTCCCCAACACCTTCACCTGGACCTGCTTGCGCAATAACGGCCGCCTGGACCTCAGCCCGGACGCCGACATGCGGTACGGAGAGGACTACGAACTCGGTTTCCGCACGGTGAAGGGCTAGTACCAATGCCGTGCAGTCAGGGCTCTGGGGGCAGGGGCACCGGCACGCCGCGCTCGAAGGGGGCCGACCAGCCGCCCGGGCCCGCCACCGTTGCGCCGCCGACTCCGACGAGGTAGTGAAACCCGTTCCAGACGCCGGTCCCGGTCCGGGTGGCGAACGTGCCGTCGCCCTTGCCGCGGGCGGCGAGGTCCCCTGAGGGAGCTCCCGCGGAGGGCGGCTGGGAGGAGGGTGGCCGCCGCTCCGTCGTCGTACGGAGGCCAGGGGCCCGCGACACCACCGCGCATGCGGCCGGGCACCGGGGCACGGGGGCTACGCAGCGTCCCCGGAGCCGTCCCGGTCCGCCGCGTCGCCATGCCCCGCCGAACCGGCCGAACCTGCCTGGTTCCCGCCCCGTTCGGGCCCGGGCTCTGCCACGCGCCCCGTCAACGCGCCGAGGGAGCTGCGGATGTGGTCCATGTGGGAGTGGATCTCGTCCCGCGCCTCGCCGTGCTCCCGCAGCACCCGTTCCGTCTCGCGCTCGATCCGCTCCCCCTTCACCCGCGCCCCGGCGAGGACCTCCTCCGCGCGGGCCTCCGCGTCCTGCTGGCCGTGCCGGGCCTGCTCCTCGGTCTTCGCCAGGGCCTTCTGCGCCCCCGCGAGCCGGGCCTCGGCCGCCTCGAACAGTTCCTGGTGGCGGGCGTCCAGGGCCGCCGCCGCGGTCTCGGCCGTGCGCTCGGCCTCCTCCCGCACCGCCTTCTGCTCCGCGCGCTGCTCCGCCCGCAGTTCCTCCGCGCGCCGCTCGGTCCGCTCGAAGGCCTCCCGGGCCGCGGCCCGGGCCCCCTCCGCGTCCTGCCGCGCGATCGTGGACATCGTCTCGGCCCGTTCCCCGGCCGCTTCCAGGGTCGCGCGGGCCTCCGCCTCGGCCGTCGCCCGGACCTGCTCCGCGTGGGCCCGCGCCGACTCCGCGGCCTCCCGGGCCGCCGTGCCCGCCTCCTCCGCGAGGGCCTGCGCCTCGGCCTCGGCCGCCCGGACGAGCTTCTCGTCCTCCCGCTCGGCGAGTTCCAGGATCTTCTGCGCGGCCTCGCCCAAGGACTCGTACCGTTGCGGTGCGAGGGAGGCGACCCGCTCGCGCAGCGACGCCGCCTCGGCCTCCTTCTCCTTCGCGAGGGCCGTGAGCCGAGCCACCCGCTCCCAGGCGGCGTCCCGTTCCTCCGAGAGGGCGGCGAGATAACGGTCGACCTGCTCGGGGCGGTACCCGCGCCCCCGCCCGCCTGTGAAGACCATCTCCGCCGCCCTTTCCGTCATACGGTCCGACCCGTACAGGATGCGGCATCGGAACGGACAAAAGGCGCCCTACGTGCGAACACGTCGAGCGCCTTTCATCACATTCGATCCATCTACGGCCATGCGGTCACACGGCGATCTCCTGGCGACCTACAACAGGCCGTCCCACATCTGCTCCAGCAGCACCGACCACCAGTTCTCCGGAGAGGACAGCGCGGCCGGATCCAACATCGCCAGCTGCGCCTGGAAGTCGACCGTCCAGCGGCCCGCCTGCTCCGGGTTCAGCCCGAAGCGCAGCCGCCACATCCGACCGAGCAGCGCCATCGACCGCGTGAACTCCGGCAGCCCCGTGTTCACGAACTGCGGCGGCACCGACTGCCCGCCCGGGCCGGCCTCCACCGGCACCGCCACGATGTGCGCCGTCCCGTACTGGACGCAGATCGCCCGCCCGAAGTCCGAACCGAGCACCAGGTACGAGCTGGCGTCCGGCGCCGCCGGAACCTGCCGCTGCCCCGCCAACTCGGCCAAGGTCGGGACCACCGGCACCGCCGGCTGGGCCCAGAAGAACGGCCCGAAGTCCGCCGGGAGCCCCGCCCACACCAGGGTGCGCGCCACGATGTCCGGCACGCCCTGGCGGGACACCGCCCGCTGGTCGAACCGGAGGATCCCCGGGCCGAAGGCGCCGGCGAGTTCCTGTGCGACCCCCTCCGGCGGGATCGGCGGCGCCGGCTGCACCTGCGGCAGCGGCGCCCGTACCGGGGCCGGACGTGCCGGACCGTCCGCTACCTGATGCAACTCGCCCTGATGCGTGAGGAGTTGCCTCATGCCCTGCTGTCGCCCCGCATGGTCACGGCCGTACGGGGCGATGCTGGTGATCCGGGCCTGCGGCCAGGTCTCCCGGATCATCCGCGCGCAGTAACCGCCCGGCAGCTCACAGGACTCCAGCTCCGTGTGCAGTTCCAGCACCTGCTGGGGCGGCACGTTCATCGCCCTCAGCTCGTGCAGGATCTGCCACTCCGGGTGCGGGGTGCCCGGCGCCGAACGCCGGATGATCTGCGCCTCCGAGCCGTCGGGCGCCCGGTAGCGCAGCACCGCCTGGTAGCCGGGGCCGACCATCGGCTGTCCCGACGACTGCGGATAGCCGTACGCCCCGGGAACCGGACCGGGGGCCGGGGGAGGCGTGTGCCCGCCGGACAAGGGCGGTGCCGGAGCCGGCGGGGGCGGCGGGGTCCCCGGACCGGGGTGCGCCAGCATCGTCGCCGCGTGCGCGACACCGCCCGGAGGCGTGCCGGGTGCGCCCGGCGGCGGGGGCGGCGTGCCGGGTGCGCCCGGCGGCGGGGGCGGCGTGCCGAGGCCGCCCTGGTTCGGGTGCGCCAGCACCGTCGCCGCGTGGTGCACCGGCTGGGGCGGCGTCACCGGCCCCGGCGGGGGCGGCGGGCCCGGCCGGGCGGGCGGCCGGGGTCCCTCGGGCCCGGACTGCGGCACCACCTGGGTGGGGACGTGCGCTCCCGCCCCCGACGACGCGCCGGGCACCCCCGGGGCGCCCGGCGGGGGCGGGGGCGTGGGCGTGGGGCCGCGCCCGGCCTTCGGCGACAGGGCCGCCTTGCTGGTCGCGGCGTCCGCGATGTCCCGCGCGCCCGGCGTCGAGGGCACGGGCGGCGGAGGGGGCGGTGCGCCCGCCCCCGTTTGACCGGGCGACGGCTGGGGGGACGGAGCGGCACCCGGTGCCGGCGCGGCCGGATCGAGCCGGGGAGCGACCGCGGTCGGAGGCAGTGCGCTGCCCCCCTTCATCAGGGCGGTCGGCGCGTCGGCGCCCACCACCGGCGCCGGGGTGTCCTCGTCGTCCGTTCCCGACAGCGGCGGGGCGAAGACGGTTTCGGGCAGCGGCACCGCACCGTTCGCGCCGCCGGAACTCGCGTTGGCATCCGCCCACGGGCTGTCGGAAGCGGGCGCAGGAGGCGCGGCGGCCGGAGGAGCGGGCGCGGGAGGCGCGGCAGCCGGAGGAGCGGGCGCGGGAGGCGCGGCGGCCGGAGGAGCGGGCGACACGGGCGCCGCCGGAGGCGCAGTCGGAGCGGGTGCGGACGCCGGGACGCCGTCCATCGCCGTCGGTTCGTGCTCGGGCCCGTCCGCCCCGGCGGGCGGCCCGGCGGAGCCGTCCCGCTCGGCGGCCGGCCGCGGGACGGTGACCGCCCCGGGGACCGGGCCGGTCGCCCCGTCCGGGGGCGCGTCCACGGTCGAGGACGCAAGCGAAGCAGAGGAGGCCACCGAGGCCGAGGGTCCCGCCTCCCCCGCGACGGTCGCGTCCGAGGAGTCGTCCGCGGGCGGCAGCGTGCTCGCGCTCTCCTGCGAGGCGTGCGACTCCTCCCTCGGCAGCCCGATCTTGTCCGCCGCGTCCTGCAGCCACTCCGGGGGGCTCAGCAGGAACGAGGTCTGGTTCAGGTCGATCCGGGCCGCCGGCACGGCCGCCTGCGCCGGAATCCCGTCCGTCGCGCCGTACTCCTCCTCGTACCGCCGGATCACCTCGCCCACCGGCAGCCCGGGCCAGAGGGTGGCCTCACCGCTGTCCCGCGCGATCACCAGTCGCTGGCGTCCGCCGTCCGAGGTCGGACCGCCCTCGCGGTCCTCCGCCCACACCACGAACCCCAGCTCGAACTCCCGCACCCGCACCTCGCGGTGCTGGTACGACGGCAGGTCGCCGTTGATCCATTCCTCGGCGCGCTCCTGCGCCTGTGCGAACGTCACCACAGCCAGCTCACTCCCCCACCGGGACCACGGGCACGGCACGCGCGAAGCCGCCGTCCACCATCAGGTTCGCCACCGTCTCCAACTCCGGCGGATTGCCCGCGAGTCGCTGGAGGAACACGTCGAAGTCGGCGCCGCAGGGCCGGAGCAGTCGCTCCACCCGCTCGTGCACCGTCCAACCGGCCGCCGCCTCACCGGAGTCCCTGGCGTCGTCGTACGCGCAGAACCACACCGATCCGACCGCCGCGCCCTTCACCTTCAGCGCGACCAGACCGCCCTGGACGAACGCGACGCCCAGGTAGTCCTTCGTCAGGTGGTCCCGGAGGCACTTGTTGACGTAGACCAGGTCGTTGACGCCCGCCTCTTCCCGCACCGTGAAGAACGGCTGGTCGACCAGGAGCCCGAGCTCCGCATCGAGCGCCGCCCCCACCGGGGCGCAGCCGCCCGCCGCCTTCAGGAAGGAGCGGTACGCCCCCGGCAGCCGGTAGCCGAGGTCCTCCTCGACCCCCTGGAGCTGGAGCTCCGACACCGAGACCGCGCCCTTCGGCAGTCCGAAGTGCGCCGGCCGGGTCTCCTGCAGCGGGCGCGTGCCCTGCTTCGCCTGGTCCACGGCGGCCGTCGCCACCCCGCCGTGGTGGCGCAGCAGGGCCTTCACCTCAACCGGGACCAGCTCCATCCGTCGCGAACGCGCGACGTGGTGCCAGGTCCAACCGTGCGGGGTCGCCACCGACGGGATCGTGTCCCACAGCTCGTGTCCGGTCGCCGCCATCGCGGCGTTCGCCGACACGTAGTCCGTCAGACGCAGCTCGTCGACGCCGAAGCCCGCCGGCGGATCGGCGATCTCCGCCGCCGCGCGCGCATACGGCGAGAAGTCCGGGTAGCCGTGCTCGTCCACCCGCACCCCCCGGGGGTGACGGGCAGCCCGGACCGGGTCCGGGAAGTGCACGACCTGCCCGGCGTAGGCCGCGTTCGGTGGCGCGGTGTCCTGCCCGAGCCGACCTGTCGTCATGGCGGTTGCCCCCTGCTGGCGTCGCTGACTGCTGCTACCGGCTGCTTCCGCGCAGCGCGGCTGGGCCACAGCCTATGCGCTGCCACAAGGGGCCGAACCGGGCCCGATGCGGCGCTCACCGAGCGTCACCGTCTGTCACGAACCCATGACGACTGCACCATGATTCCGACACACCGGAGCGCGGTTTCAGCGCCCCAGCTTCCCCATATGGCTCCCTATTTGGCAGGCTGTCCACGCAACTCGGGGGATTGCAGGAGGGGAAGACCAGCACCATGCACGCAACCACGACGCCCACACAGGGTGACCCACGCCTCAATTGGAGCAGCAGCGCCGAGACCGCACACGCGCCTCTGCTGCGCCACCGCCGCGACGGAATCCTCCCCGCCGTCGGAGCCGCGCTCTCCGTCCGCGGCGAGACCCTCACGTGCACCGCGGGCCGCGGCGACCGGCCCCCCGTGCTGCACGCACTCGTCCAGGACTTCCTGGACACCCTGACCAGCAGTCAGCGGGAACGCTTCACCGGACGGTGTCCCGAGGCGATCCTGCTCTCCCGGCACCTCGCCGCCGCCGAGGGCGGGCGCTCCAGGCGCGCCCAGCGCAAGCCGCTCACCCACGGGGAAGCCCGTCGCTCCCTCAAGCACGCCAAGCTCACCGCCCGGCGCATCCGGGAGGACGGCGACCCGCTGCACGGCAGCTACGTGGCGCCCTGCCGGTCCTGTACGGCGATGCTCGCCCACTTCGGTGTCCGCACCGTCGACCCCACCACGCCTGTCGAGAACGGCTGACCGCACTTCCATGCCCGACCACCTCAGCACCACCCGTTTCCCGGTGAACGTCGACGCGGCCCTCCGCGAGGCCGGCTGGCAACCCGGCCGCTGGGACATCAAGCTCGCCGAAGAGTGGGCCGACACCCTGCGCGCCCACGTCTCCCCCGCCGGCCACCGGCACAGCGTCTTCCCCGCCGCCGTGGAGGCCTGGGCCGAGTTCGGCGGGCTGCGGATCGCCGCGCCCGGCCACGGCCGGCAGATAGCGCCCGCCGCCATCCGCTTCGACCCGCTCGCCGGACTCCACCTCTCCCGGACCCTCGCCGACCTCGGCCGCGCCCTGGACACCGAGCTCGCGCCGCTGGGCGAGGAGGGGGAACACCAGGCCGTCCTCGCCATGGACGTGGAGGGCCGGGTCTACAGCCTCGACCACGCGGGCGACTGGTACGTCGGCAAGGACATCGACGCGGCGCTGTCGACCCTGGTCACGGGCGCCCAGCCGATCCGCCTCACGACGGGTTAGGGCCGGGACGGCAACGGGGCCCGGCCGCACCGCGGGCACGGTGCTGGTCCGCCGTCAGGGCACGGGCGGGCGTCACGGGGGGGGGTGGTGCTGGTCCGCCGTCAGGGCACGGGCGAGCGTCACGGGGCGCGGTGCCGGCCCGCCGGCAGGACCGCCGACACCTTGAAGCCCCCCGCTTCGGTCGGACCGGACACGAAGGCGCCCCCGAGGCGGACCACCCGCTCCCGCATCCCGACCAGTCCGTTCCCGCCGCTCGGCAGCCCCACGTCGGCCACCGCGGCGTCCGAGGGGCCGTTCTCCACCTGCATCGCGACCTCGGCGTCCCGGTGCGCCAGGCGCACCACGACCTCCGCGCCGGCCGCGTGCTTGTGGACGTTCGTCAGCGCCTCCTGCACCACCCGGTACGCCGTGCGCTCCACGTCGGGGCCGTAGCCGCGCGACTCGCCGATCACCACGAGCTCCACGGTCGCCCCGGCGAGCCGCGACTGCTCGCACAGGCCCTCCAGCGCGTCCAGGCGCGGGCCGTCGTCATCGGCGGCGGCCTCCGCGGCCGCCGCGGCGGCCCGTCCCACGGCGGCCAGGGGCACCACGGCGGGCGCCACCGGAGCGGTCCCCTCCCGGAGCACCCCCAACATCTCCCGCAGCTCGGTCAGGGCCTGCCGCCCCATGTCGCCGACGAGCGCCGCGTTCTTCACCGCCTTCTGCGGGTCCTTCAACGCCACCGCCTGCAGCGCCGCGGCGTGCACCACCATCAGCGACACCCGGTGCGCGACCACGTCGTGCATCTCGCGCGCGATCCGCGTCCGCTCCTCCTGGCGGGCCCACTGGGCGCGCTGTTCGGCCCGGTCGGCGAGGAGCGACAGCTCCTGTTCCAGCGAGTCCGCTCGCTCGCGCAGGCTCTCCATGAGGCGGCGCCGGGCACCGACGTAGAGGCCGAAGAGCACGGGCGGCGCGTTCAGTCCGAGCGTGACGAAGAGCGCGATGCTCGGCACGTACCAACCACTCGGGTCGATGTCCGGCGGGCCGCCGTCGACCCGGGCGACGTCCTGCCGCATCTGCACGAACGTGACGACGAAGACGGCGAGCGTGGACATTCCGGCGAGCACGGCCGTGATCCGCCGGGGCACCTCGGAGGCGGCGAGCGAGTACAGCCCGACGATCCCCATGAGGAAGCCCATCTCGGCGGGTGCCACGGCGATCGACACGAGGACCACGACGATGGGCCAGCGCCGCCGCACGAGCAGCACGGACCCGACGAGCAGCCCGAACACCACCCCGACGGGCACGGGCATCGCGCCCTTCTCGGCGAACCCGACCCCCTCGGCCGCGCACTCCAGCGCGGACACCAGGGCGAGCGCCACGTCGAGGACGGCGCTCCGCCGTCTCCCCCACCACCACCAGCTTGCGACGCCCCCGGCGTCCCGGTCTGCCCCCGTTGTGGTCATGCCCACCACCCTACGGGCGGCGCCCGCCGACGACGCACGCCCTCGGAGAAGCCCCCCGGGGCGGCCCGGGAGGACGCTCCCGGGAGTGACCGGGCGGCCCGCACCGGCGGGAGCGGCCGGGAGGTCGGCGCCGACCCGCGGATCGTCGGGCCGACTAATCGGGATCTTGTCCCGGACGAAGACCCGTCTCCGGTATGGTCTGAGGCGCCGTCCCCCGTGGTGTAACTGGCAGCACACTGGTTTTTGGTACCAGCAGGACAAGGTTCGAATCCTTGCGGGGGAGCCACGGCGCACCACGCTTCCGTTCGGGTCCTGACCGCCCAGGTCAGGACCCGCACTCATGTCCGCCTCCCTGCCCCCCGGTATCCTTCGTGGGTCCACCACCCAAAGCCGAAGGGCATTCCCGTGAGCGCCATCCGCCCCCAAGATCTCGGCTCCGCTCGAACAGGGGGGACCCCCTTGGCAGCCGTCGTCGTCCTCGCAGCGGGTGAGGGCACCCGCATGAAGTCGAAGACCCCCAAGGTCCTGCACCAGATCGCCGGACGGTCACTCGTCGGGCACGTGGTGTCCGCTGCCCGGGAGCTGGCGCCCGAGCACCTCGTCGTGGTCGTCGGGCACGCCCGGGAACAGGTGCGGGGCCACCTGGAGGAGCACTACGCGGGGACCCGGACCGCCGTCCAGGAGGAGCAGAACGGGACCGGACACGCGGTGCGGATCGCGCTGGCCGAGCTGGGGCAGGCACCCGACGGGACCGTGGTGGTCGTGTGCGGGGACACTCCGCTGCTGTCCGGGGAGACGCTCCGGGCGCTGGCCGACACGCACGCCGCCGACGGGAACGCCGTGACCGTCCTGACCGCCGAGGTGCCGGACTCGACCGGATACGGCCGGATCGTGCGCGACGCGTCCGGCGCCGTGACCGCGATCGTCGAGCACAAGGACGCCTCCGCGGCGCAGCTCGCGATCCGTGAGATCAACTCCGGGGTCTTCGCCTTCGACGGCAAACTGCTCGCCTCGGCGATCGGTCAGCTCCGGACGGACAACAGCCAGGGCGAGGAGTACCTCACCGACGTCCTCTCGATCCTGCGCGAGGCCGGCCACCGGGTGGGCGCCTCCGTCGCCGGTGACCACCGCGAGATCCTCGGCATCAACAACCGGGTGCAGCTGGCCGAGGCCCGCGCCCTGATGAACCGGCGGCTGCTGGAGCGGGCCATGATGGCCGGCGTGACGGTCGTGGACCCCGCCTCCGTCGTCCTGGACGTCACCGTGACCTTCGAGCCGGACGCCGTGGTCCACCCGGGCACGCAGCTGCTCGGCGCCACCCACGTCGGGGAGGACGCCGAGGTCGGCCCGAACACGCGCCTGCAGGACACCACGGTCGGCAAGGGCGCCCGGGTGGACAACGCGGTGGCCGTCTCCGCGGTGATCGGCGAGAACGCCTCCGTGGGGCCGTACGCGTACCTGCGGCCGGGGACGAACCTCGGCAAGAAGGCCAAGGCCGGTACGTACGTCGAGATGAAGAACGCGACGATCGGCGAGGGCACCAAGGTCCCCCACCTGTCGTACGTGGGCGACGCGACCATCGGCGAGTACACGAACATCGGCGCGGCGAGCGTCTTCGTGAACTACGACGGCGAGGCGAAGCACCACACCACGATCGGGTCCCACTGCAAGACGGGCTCGGACAACATGTTTGTGGCTCCCGTCACCATCGGGGACGGCGCCTACACCGCCGCCGGGTCCGTGATCACGAAGGACGTCCCGGCCGGCGCACTGGCCGTGGCCCGGGGCCAGCAGCGGAATATCGAGGGTTGGGTGGCCCGGAAGCGGCCCGGCAGCGCTGCCGCACAGGCCGCCGCGGTCACCTCTGAGGGGTCCACCGGCGAAAGCTGACCGGAAACGGGTACGTCGAACTCGGCGTACCGTGATACGTGCACACAAATTCGGCTGGTTCGCACACGCGCACGTGAGCGCGGGATCGCGGCCAGGGAACACGTCTGAGGAGACAGTGCTGTGACCGGGATCAAGACGACCGGCGAGAAGAAGCTGATGCTCTTCTCCGGCCGCGCCCACCCCGAGCTGGCCGAGGAGGTCGCACACCAGTTGGGAGTCGGTCTCGTTCCCACCAAGGTGTTCGACTTCGCCAACGGTGAGATCTACGTCCGCTTCCAGGAGTCGGCGCGCGGCGCGGACTGCTTCCTGATCCAGAGCCACACGGCCCCGATCAACAAGTGGATCATGGAGCAGCTGATCATGATCGATGCTCTGAAGCGGGCCTCGGCCCGGAGCATCACCGTGATCATCCCGTCCTACGGCTACGCCCGTCAGGACAAGAAGCACCGCGGTCGCGAGCCGATCTCGGCGCGCCTGGTGGCGGACCTGCTGAAGACCTCGGGCGCGGACCGCATCCTGACCGTGGACCTGCACACGGACCAGATCCAGGGCTTCTTCGACGGTCCGGTGGACCACCTGTCGGCACTGCCGGTGCTGGCCGACTACGTGGGCGGCAAGGTCGACCGCGAGAAGCTGACGGTCGTGTCCCCGGACGCGGGCCGGGTGCGGGTCGCCGACCGCTGGTGCGACCGCCTGGACGCCCCGCTGGCGATCGTGCACAAGCGTCGAGACAAGGACGTGGCCAACCAGGTCACCGTGCACGAGGTCGTCGGTGACGTGAAGGGCCGCGTCTGCGTCCTCGTCGACGACATGGTCGACACCGGCGGCACGATCTGCGCCGCCGCCGACGCCCTGTTCGCGCACGGCGCCGAGGACGTCATCGTGACCGCCACGCACGGCATCCTGTCGGGCCCGGCCGCGGACCGCCTGAAGAACTCCAAGGTCAGCGAGTTCGTCTTCACGGACACGCTGCCGGTTCCCAGCGCGCTGGACCTGGACAAGATCACGGTGCTCTCGATCGCGCCGACGATCGCCCGCGCGGTGCGCGAGGTCTTCGAGGACGGTTCGGTGACGAGCCTCTTCGAGGAGCACTGAGCCTTGCGCCGCTGAGCCCCGGGCCGCTGGAACGAGGGCTGTTTTCCCCGATCGGGGGAAACAGCCCTCGTTTCGTTTCCGGAGGGCGGGAAGCACTGATCCATTTGGGCGGGTCGGGGGCGGCGGGTAGACTGCCGTAGTTGCTCGGCGAGGGAGGCCGTACCCGGTGAGGGTCACGGCGGTCCGTTATCGACGCGCTCTTCGTAGCAGGCCATC
This sequence comes from Streptomyces sp. NPDC058872, assembly GCF_042743065.1. Classification (NCBI taxonomy): domain Bacteria; kingdom Bacillati; phylum Actinomycetota; class Actinomycetes; order Kitasatosporales; family Streptomycetaceae; genus Streptomyces; species Streptomyces sp. NPDC058872. The sequence continues at coordinate 2,888 of NZ_JBHYMK010000091.1, read as the reverse complement.
GCCAGTCGTGGCCGGGTGACCACCTTCTTTCGTCACCTTCTACGAGGAGTGCAACATGTCCGAGGTCAAGCTCGCCGCTTCCGTCCGCTCGGAGTTCGGCAAGGGTGCCGCCCGCTCGATCCGCCGCGAGGCCAAGGTTCCCGCCGTCCTCTACGGCCACGGCGTGGACCCGATCCACCTGGCCCTCCCGGCCCACGAGCTCGGCCTGGCGCTCCGCACGTCGAACGTCCTGCTCTCCCTGGACATCGACGGCACCACCGAGCTGGCGATCCCGAAGGCCGTCCAGCGCGACGCCATCAAGAACTTCCTGGTCCACGTCGACCTGCTCCTCGTCAAGCGCGGCGAGAAGGTCACCGTCGAGGTCCCGGTCCAGGCCGAGGGCGACCTGGCCGCCGGCGGCAACCTGCTGGAGCACGTGCTCGGCACCCTCTCCGTCGAGGCCGAGGCCACCCACCTCCCCGAGGCCGTCACCGTCTCCGTCGAGGGCCTGGAGGCCGGCGCCTCCGTCCTGGCGAAGGACATCACCCTCCCGGCCGGCGTGACCCTGGCCACCGACGCCGACGCCGTCGTGCTGCAGGTCCTGGCCGCGCAGGCCGAGGAGCCGGCCGCCGAGGGCGAGGCCACCGAGGGCGCCGAGGCCTGAGCCGTAGGCTCTGCCTGACGTGACGGGGTGACGGGCCGCACGGCCCGTCACCCCGTTTCCCTTGTACGGACCCTTCCCTTGTACGGATACGAGGAGACCTGACGGACATGACGGACGACGCCAACGCCCCCTGGCTGATCGTCGGCCTCGGCAACCCGGGGCCCGAGTACGCGGCCAACCGCCACAACATCGGCTTCATGGTCGTGGACCTGCTCGCGGACCGGATCCGTGGCTCGTTCAAGCGGGCCCAGAAGGCGCAGGCCCAGGTCGTGGAGGGCCGGATGGGGCCTCCCGGGCCCGAGAACCGACGGGTGATCCTCGCGAAGCCGATGTCCTACATGAACCTGTCGGGCGGCCCGGTGACGGCGCTGCGCGACTTCTACAAGGTGCCGACGGCGCACGTCGTGGCGGTCCACGACGAACTGGACATCGACTACGGGGTGCTGCGGCTGAAGCTGGGCGGCGGCGACAACGGGCACAACGGCCTGAAGTCGATGACGAAGGCGATGGGTCCGGACTACCACCGGGTGCGGTGCGGGATCGGACGGCCCCCGGGTCGGATGCAGGTCGCGGACTTCGTCCTGAAGGACTTCTCGTCGACCGAGCGCAAGGACCTGGAGTGGTTCGTGGACCGGGCGGCCGACTCCGTGGAGTGCCTGGTGGCGGAGGGCCTGGAGCGGGCCCAGTCGGCGTACAACGCGTAGGCCCTCCGGCAACGGGAACGTACGACTGTACGATCGCGGGTCATGACGCACGTCCGTAACGCAGCCATGGCCCTGGTCGCCCTGCTCCTCGTCGTCGCGGGCGCCTGGACCTCGTGGAACTCGGCCCAGCACGTCCTGCTCGCCAAGGGCCGTGAGCACGGCACGCTGACGGTGACCGACTGCACCGACGAGACCTGCAGCGGCCGGTTCGCCCCGGAGGACCCGAGCTCGAACCGCCGCACCCTGACGATCGCGCACTCGGTCGCGGCGCAGAGGGGCACGACGATCCCGGTGGTGGTGAAGCCGGGCACCGACGAGGGCGTGCGGACGGGATGGGGCGGCGGACTCCACGCCTGGCTCCCCCTGGGCGGGGCGCTGCTCCTCGCGGCCCCGCTCGTCGGCGGTGGCCTGCGGCTGCCGCGCACCGCGTGGTCGCTCGCGGGGGTCGGCGGGGCGCTGCTCGTGACGGCGTTCTTCGCGCTCTGAGCCACCGGGTCCCGCGCCGTGCACCGTGCGCCGTCGATCCGCGCGCCGCCCGGAGCGCTGCCGTCGATCCGCCCCGTGAAGGCCCCGAGGTCCGGGGCAATCGTTACGGACCTCCCCCTTAAGTCCGGCTCAAGGGGACGGATACGCTGCCCCCGTCACCTCCCACGGCATCCTCATCCCACAGATGGACGACTGCACATGCGACGTTCCCTCCTCCCCGCAGCCGCTCTTGTCGCGGCCATGGCGGGCTCCTTCGCCCTTGCGCCGATGGCCTCCGCTTCCGAGGGCATAGACGCCAACCACCCGACGCTGCGTCAGGACCTTCCGCTGAAGGCTGCGGAATTCCCGAACGAGGGCGGCGAGACGTGCCCGGGCATCGCGTCCGACAAGGACGGCTGGCACTTCGTGCTGCCCGGCCGCAAGGCGGACTTCGTCGAGTTGAAGGTCACCTTCGAGCCCGGCGGCACGCAGGTCATCACGGACTTCAGCGGCTTCGGCAACCCCGAGGGCAAGCACGCGTACGTGGCCTCCGAGGTGGGCGCCGAGCTGCAGAAGGTCGAGGCCACGATCACCGGGGGCCCGCTGCCGGGCAAGGACAACAAGTTCCCGCTCTCCCACACCTGCCCGGGCGAAACGGGCGGCACCACCGGCGAGACCACCACCGGCGGCACCACCACGGGCGGGACCACCACCACCGGCGGCACCACCGGCGAGACCACGACCGGTGAGACCACGACCGGCGGCACCACCGGTGGGACGACCACCGGCGGCACGGAGGTCAAGGGCGAGGGCGACCTCGCCGAGACGGGCTCCAGCGCCCCGCTCGGGATCATCGCCGCCGCGGCCATGGCCCTCGCCGCCGCGGGTGCGATCCTGGTGACCCGCCGCCGCAAGGCCGGGCAGAACTAGGCCCCGCGGCCCTGACGCACACCGTCGCGACGGTGCCCCCCGTGGATGTTCGGCGGATTCTTGGGGTCCTCGCAACACCTGATGGCTTACGTAGTTGTCAGTAGATCACGCAGGCGCTCGGCTGGGGTTTTCCAGCCGAGCGTTTT
>NZ_JBHYMK010000090.1:0-21888 GCF_042743065.1 Streptomyces sp. NPDC058872 | reverse complement strand
GACGAACACATCGTGCTCTCCGACTACCTGCGCGGCATCGACGTCCTCACCACCACCATCACCCAACTCGCACACCTCCCCACCCACCCAGACAACAACCCGCCAACCGAGGCACCGCCACACATCAGGAGTCTCAGGTGACCGACATGACCCAGCGGCTCGCCGCGCTTCCCGCGCAGCGCCGCACGGAGTTCCTCACACGGCTGAGGACGTACACGCGGGCTGTGGCAGAGCGCGGTCCGACATCGCGCGGCGATACAGGCCCGACGCCGCTCGCGCACGCACAGCGGACCCTGCGCTTCTTCGACCACCCGATCCCCGGCACCCCCCTGTGCCTGCGTCTTCGGGGCGGTCTCGACGTGGACGCGCTGCGCGAGGCGCTGGCCTCGCTCGTGGCCCGGCACGAGGTCCTGCGGACCACGGTCGTGGAGCGCGAAGGCGGCCCGATGCAGGTCGTCGCCACCGAGGTTCCGGTCGACCTGCCACTGACCGACGCGGCGGACATCGCCTCCGCGCGCGCCCTCGCCGAGCGGCTGACCGCGGAACCGTTCGACCTGGGCCGTACGCCGATGTGGCGCGCGGCACTGATCAGGGTCGAGCCGGACGACCACCTGTTCCTGTTCGACCTGCCCGCCATCGTCTGCGACGACCGCTCGCGCGACGTGCTGAAGCGCGAACTCGCGGCGTTCTACTCTGCGTTGAGCGAAGGCGGCACGCCGGATCTGCCCGAGCTGCCGGTGCAGTTCCCGGACTACGCCCGGTGGCAGCACGGCCGGCTCGACAGCGCCGAACGGGACAGGATCGGCGCGTACTGGCACGGCAGGCTGGCGGGCGCCGAGGTCCTGGAGTTCCCGACCGACCGGCCGCGCGGCGAGACCCGCACCTTCGCGGGCGACCGCGCCCGCTTCCTCATCGGGCACGAGGCCCTGCGGCGGGCCGACGAGCTGGCCCGGGAGACGGACGCGAACCCGTACGACGTCCTCGTCGCCGCGTTCTGCGCACTGCTGCACCGGTACACGGGCCTCGACGACCTCGTGATCGGCTCGCCGTACGAGAACCGCGACCACGACACCGTGTCCTCGATGGTCGGGCGCTTCGCCGATCTGCGGGTGCTGCGCGCGGACCTCTCCGGCGATCCGACCTTCCGTGACCTGGTCCAGCGGATCGCGCGCGCGTCGGCGGAGGCCGACGAGCACGCGGGCCTGCCCTTCGACAAGCTGGTCGAAGCGGTGGACCCGGTCGTCGACCCGTCGCGCTCGCCCGTCTTCCAGATCCTGTTCGGCGTGGCCGACGCGGACTCCGCAGCCACCACTGCCCCCCTGCGCGGTCTCGACACCTCGGACGAGGACTGCCCCACCCACACTTCGTGCTTCGACATGAGCTGGAGCCTGATCCGGCAGACGGAGCCGGGGGTCGACGCCGTCCTCACCGTCGAGTTCAACACCGACCTGTTCGACGCCGAGAGCATCGCCCGGTTCTCCCGGCACTACGACCGGCTGTTGCACACCCTGACCGCGGCCCCGGAGGCCTCGCTGTCCGCGGCCGAGATGCTGAGCCCCGCGGACCAGGCGTTCCTCGCCGAGATCGCCAAGGCCCCGGTGCGGCCCGTCCGCGAGTCCACCGTGGTCGCCGAGTTCGAGGCGCGCGCGGCGGAGATCCCGGACGGCGTGGCCGTCCTCGTCTCCGGTGTCGAGACCAGCTATGCCGAGCTCAACGCCCGGGCGAACCGGCTCGCCGCCCTGCTGCGCGAGCACGGTGTGGAGCCGGGCGCGCGGGTCGGCCTGTGCCTGCGCAGGAACCTGGACCTGCCGACCTCGATCCTCGCGGTGCTCAAGGCCGGCGCGGCCTACGTGCCGCTCGACCCGGGGCATCCCGCCGGACGCGTCGCCGAGATCGCCGCCGACGCCGAGCTGCGGGTGGTGCTCGCACACGCCGAGGCCGGCAAGGCCGTGAGCGAGGTCGCCACGCCCGTCGTCATGCTGGACGAGGTCCGCGAGGCACTGGCGGCGCTTCCGGACGGCAACCCGCCGCTCTCGGCGGGGCCGGGCGACATCGCGTACGTCATCTACACCTCCGGCAGCACCGGCAAGCCCAAGGGTGTACTCCTTGAGCACCGCGGCGTCGTCAACTTTATCGATTCCACACGGGAGTTGTTCGAGCTGACGCCGGCCGACCGGGTGCTCGGCTTCGCCTCGTCGACCTTCGACGTCTCCGTCTTCGAGACCTTCTCGGCACTGCTGACGGGGGCCTGCCTGTGCCTCGCAACCGACGAGGAACGACTGTCGATCGAACGACTCCAGGCGCTGATGGAGCAGGCGCGCATTACCGTCATCGACCTGCCCCCGACCGTGATGCCGCTGCTGACACCGGAGAACTTCACCGACCTGCGCATCGCGTTCGTCGGCGGTGAGGCGTTCGGCAGCGAGTTGGTGAACCGTTGGAACCCGGGACGCCGCCTGTTCAACGGCTACGGGCCGACCGAGTGCACGGTGACGATGATCGTCGAGGAGTGCGGCGGCGTCTGGGGCGCGTCCCCGCCGATCGGCCTGCCCATGGTCAACCACGTGGCGCACGTCCTCGACCCCGAGCTGCGCCAGGTCCCCGTCGGCGTACCGGGTGAACTGGTCATCGGCGGGACAGGATTGGCACGCGGTTACCTCAACCGCGACGAGCTGACCGCCGAGAAGTTCATCTCCGACCCGTTCGGCACCGCACCCGGTGGCCGTCTCTACCGGACGGGCGACCTGGTGAAGCGGCTGCCCGACGGACGCCTCGTCTTCCTCGGCCGCATCGACCAGCAGGTCAAGATCCGCGGCCTGCGGATCGAACTGGGTGAGGTGGAGTCGGCGCTGACCGGCTTCGAGGGGATCGGTCCGGTCAGCGTCCAGGCGTGGAGCGACGACAACGGGGACAAGCACCTGGTCGGCTATCTGACCGGAGTCCCCGAGCAGGAGGTGCCCGCGGTGCGCGAGCACCTGCGCGAGCTCCTTCCTCCGTACATGATCCCGTCGTTCTTCGTGATCCTCGGCGAGCTGCCGCTGACGAGCAGCGGCAAGGTCGACTGGCGCAGGCTGCCCGCCCCGGACCTGAGCCGGGCGGGGAAGGGGGGCAGCGACGAGTCGCTGACCGAGACCGAGCGCAGGCTGCTGCGTGACGTGGTCACCCCCCTGCTGCACGACGAGCGGATCGGCGTGCGCGACGACTTCTTCCTGGCGGGGGGCAACAGCCTGCAGGCCGTCCAGCTGATGTCGGCGATCAACCGCAGGTTCGGTGTGGAGATCACGCTCGGCGACTTCTTCGCCTCTCCCACGGTCGCGCACCTGGCCGCCACCATCGACGCCGTCCGCGCCGCGCACCGCGATGACGACGGTGGCAACGGCAACGGCAACGGCAACGGCAACGGCAACGGCACCAGCGCCGGCGCCGGCGGCGATCCGTTCGACGCGCTGACCAGCCCGTCCTGGCGGGAAACCGACAGGGCACCGGTGGTGATGCGCGAGGCGGGCCCGGCCCAGGTGATCCTGATCCACCCGTCCGGCGGCGAGCTGTTCTGCTACGTCCCTCTGTCCAGGGCGCTGCGCGGCGACATCGGCGTGACCGGTTTCGCCGCCGACCCGCGGGACACCGAGGTGCCCCCGCAGGAGGCGATGGCGGCGACCGCCGCACGGATCGCGCACTCCTTGATCGAGACCGGGCTGCCGGCGTCATGCTGCTTGGCCGGCTGGTCGTACGGAGGCGTGCTCGCCTTCGAGGTCGCCCGGCAGATCGAGGAGAAGACCGGCGAGAAGCCGCCGGTGGTCCTGCTGGATGCCGCCTACGACGAGGACTCCGAGCTCCTGGACGAGGCGACGGTGCGGCAGCGGTTCGTGCACGACGTCGCGCGGCTGACCGGACGCGAGGGCCCCGAGGTGGCCGCGGTGCTCGACGACCCGGCCGCGGGAGTGGCCGACGTACGGGAGACCCTCACCGCCCTGGGCATCGAACTGGAACTCACCGCAGAGGAGTTGGCGGCCCGCTTCGCGACGTTCCGGGCCTCCGCCCTGTCCATGGAGGCCTACCGCCCGCCGGCCCCATACGGCGGACCCGTCACCGTGCTCGTCGCCTCCCCGCACATCCCCATGGAAGAGCAGTGGCGGGCGGTGTGCACGGGGCCGTTCCGGACCGAGCGCGTGCCCGGTGACCACTACACCCTGTTCACCCAGTCGGCGATCGGTCGGGTCGTCTCGGCGATCGAAGAGACGCTCGCCTCTTGAGGAGACACACATGCGGTTCGGCTTCACAGAGGATCAAGAACGGTTCCGGGCGGACGTGCGGAAGACCCTGCGCTCCGCCGCGGTCCAGGCCGAGGCGGCCGCGGCCACCGGCGCGTTCGGCGTCGAGCCGGACGCGCGCCCGCTCTACCGACTGCTCGGCGAGCTGGGTCTGCTCGCCGTGCACTGGCCCGTCGAGTACGGCGGCCAGGGCCGCTCGCTGACCGACGCCGCGATCGTCGCCGAGGAGCTGGTGCGCGCGGGCGTACCGGACACGTTCCACGTCAACACCGTTCAGATCGTGGGCCAGTTCCTGCTGATGGCGGGCAGCGACGAGCAGAAGCGGCGGTACCTGCCCGCCATCGCCCGCGGCGAGAGCTTCGCGTCGGTGCTCTACACGGAACCGGACGCGGGCTCCGACCTGGGCGGGCTGCGGGCGGTGGCCGAGCCGGACGGCGACGGCTACCGGATCACCGGCACCAAGGTGTTCAGCCTCAAGACCCGTTTCGTCGACCTCGGCCTGTGCGCCGCCCGTACGACCCAGGGCACGGGCAAGTACCAGGGCATCAGCCTGTTCCTGGTCGACATGCGGGCCCCTGGGGTGGCGGTGTCGATGATCCCCAGCATCGGCGACGAGCACTTCCATCGTGTGGACCTCGACGCGGTCGCGGTGCCGGGCGCGAACCTCCTCGGCACGCGCGACGAGGGCTGGCCGCTGCTCAACGAGGCCCTGGCCATCGAACGCACCGGTCTGGACTACTACTTGAAGGCGGAGCACTGGCTCGACGCCGCCCTCGAAGCGCTGGTCGAGGGTGACCCGGAGGCCGTGTCCGGCGACCGCCTGGAGCAGATCGGCCGCTGGCACGGCGCGCTTGAGGCCGACCACGTCCTCGCCTGGGAGGTCCTCACCGGGATCGCGGCGGACCGGGTCGACCAGGTCTCGACGGCCGTCGCCAAGTACCACAGCAGCGAACTCGCCCAGTCCATCGCGGCCTGGGCCACCGACATCCCCAGCCCCGAGCAGCGGGCAGACCGCACCAGAGCGACCGTGACCCTGGAATCCGCCTACCGGGAGGCTCCCGGGCTCACGCTCTCGGCGGGTACCTCCGAGGTGATGCTCCAGATCATGGCCGCCTCGTTCGACTCCATCGGACAGGAAGACTGACATGGACCTTGCTCCCGACCCGCTCGCCCTTCAGCTGCGCAAGGCCCTGCGTGCGGGACTCGCCGGCATCCCCGCCCGGATCGCGCCGCACGGCGCTCCGGTGACCGACGGCGCCTGCGGCCCGACCCGTGCGGTGCTCGACGCGCTGGGGGCGGCCGAATTCGAGCGTCCGGCCGGCACCGGCGGGCTCGGCCTGGGGCTGAGCGCCGGCGTCCTGGTCAGCGAGGAGCTCGGCCGCGCGGCGCGCGGCAACTCCTACCGGGCCGACGCGTTCGCCGCCGACCTGGGCGTCAGCGCGCCGGGTGCGGCCCTCGCGGGCCTCGAAGCCCTGCCCGTCGGCAGCGGGGTCACCGCGACGCCGCGTGCCGGCGGCTGGGAGCTGACCGGCACGGTCACCGTCGACGACCCGAGCGCCGGCCTGTTCCTGGTGGCCACCAGGGTCGACGGCGATCCGGTGCTCGTCGCGGTGGAGCGCGGTGCGGACGGCGTCTCCACGCAGGACACGAGCTGGCCGCCGGCCGTCCGGTTTGAGGCCACGCCGATCGTCGCGGCGGACGTCGCCGGCGCCCTGGACGACGCGCCGACCGGTCCGCTCGCGCGCGCACGGCTGCGGCAGGCCGCGTACCTCCTGGGCATCGCCGACGGCGCGCACCGCATGGCCGTGGAGTACGTCGGCTTCCGCCGGCAGTTCGGCACGCGGCTGCGCGAGCTGCCGGCGGTGTCGTTCCCCTTGGCACGCGCGATGGTGGCGGTGCGTGCGACGAGGGCCGCGGTCCACCGGGGGGCCTGGCTGGTCGACTCCGAGCCGGACGCCGTCGGCACCGCGCCACTCGTCGCCCTGGCCATGGCGTCCGAGACCGCGCGTGATGTCGTACGCCTGAGCATGCAGAGCTGCGGCGTGCGCGCGATGACGTCGGAACTGGGCTTGCACCGGTACTTCCGGCTGGCCGGGGCGGAGTCCACCCGGTACGGGGATCCCTCCGCGCTCTGGCGGACGGTCGGCGCCGACCGCGTCCGGGCGGCCCGGCGCGCCACGACCTGAGGGGATTCCCGGGCCGCGGTCGTCAGCCCTGCCGCGGATCAGCTGGCGCGGAGGCCGTCCAGCGACAACTCGCGCTGGGGGGAGCGCTGTTGGGGGGCCGAGTGGATGAGTCCGGTCCGGTACGCCAGTGACACGAGCTCGGCACGGTCGCGGACGCCGAGTTTGGTGCGTACGCGGTAGAGATGGGTTCTGACGGTGGCCTCGCCGATGATCAGTTCGCGGGCCACGTCCTCGGTGGACATGCCCTGCGCGACCATCCGCGTCACTTCCCGTTCCCGGGGGGTCAGTTCGGTCACCTCCGGGCACGTCTCGACCTTCTGGGGCTCCGGCTGCGCACGGAACCAGGTGACCAGGCGCTGCGCGATGCTCGGCGCGAGCACGGTCTGGCCGGCGGCCGCCCCCTGGATGGCGGTGATCAGTTCCTGAGGACTCACGTCCTTGCCGAGCAGGCAGCTCGCGCCGGCGTGCAGCACGTCGCTCACCGTCTCGTCGGAGTCAGCCGCGGTGAACACGACGATGTTGGGCGACTCGTCCTCCTGGCCGAGTCTGCGGATCATCTCCAGACCCGAAATGGTCTGGAGGTCCAGATCCGTCACCACGACATCGGGACGCATCGTGCGCACCAGGACGATGGCTTCCATACCATTGTGGGTCGTGCCGATCACATCGATGTCCGGCACCGCATCGAGAAGGGTCTTGAGACCGTCCGCGATCACGGGTAGCTGGTCACAGACGAGTACCCGAATGGTCATTGTGTTGCCCCTCGACAATGAGTGGGACAGGAGCCCCGCTGTCATCAATGGGTTGCCGCGCGGCGATCGTGAGCCTCGCCTCGCCAGTACTCGCTCGGCCTCGTGGGCGGGATGAGCTTCTGCGTGTGGGGGGCGAGGGGGCGTCGGGCGCGGGTGGGGGATGGGGGCCGCAATGCCGCTACGGCCTGTCTGATCAGCCGTTGCCGTGGTCGCTCATCAGCTGGACCAGGACCTCGCCCGTCGCGAGGTCGGAGGCGACGGCGCCGTGCCGGACCTGCGGCGCGTCAGTGTCACCGGCGGCCGCGAGGCCGCCCAGAAGGGCACCGAGGGCGATGAGGGAGGCGGCGAAAGCAGTGGTGAAACGCATGGGGTAACTCCTTCGAAGTGACACGCCGTTTCGGCTTCGCCCATCCTCGCAGCCGCTCTTCCCTGCCGGTTCCCCTCTGGGCACCCGCCTGATCCCTCCGCCGCGGAGTGCCCGACACGAGGGGGTCACCGTGCGGTCTCCGGCACCTTCATGAGCGAGAAGAGGTTGTCCGCCGCCGAACGGTGCTGCCGAGCCATCTGCACGTGCCCCTGGGCGTCGGCGGTACGGGCGAGGTGCCAGAGCGCGCACGCCTCGTCGTAGCGCAGCTCCATCCGGCAGGCGATCTCGTGGGCCAGCCGCTGCTGGGCCAGCGCCGTGTCCAGATCCCCCTGCGCGTACCGCACGCGCCCTGCCGACAGGTGCACCGTGGCGCGGTTGATGTCGTTCGTGCTGCTCGCGGCTCTGGACAGTGCGTGGTCGGCGCAGTCCGCCGCTTCGTCCAGCTCTCCCATGCGCACCAGCACGTCGGCCCTGCGGGCGAGGACGAGCGGCAGCACGGCGGGCATGCCGATCTGCTGGCACCGCTCCAGCGCCGCGTCGGCCCGGGCGAGCGCCTCCTCGAAGCGGCCCAGGCCCTCGCTGGCCTGGGAGAGGTAGCTCAGGGCGGTCACGGAGAGCTGGATCTCCTCGATGGAGTCGAAGATGGCCACCGCTCGTTCCGCGGACTCCATCGCCTCCTCGAACCGTCCGAGCCGCACCAGGATCAGGCCCAGCATGCTGAGCGACGAGCCGTCGAGGCGAGTGAACCCCAGCTCCCGGGCGCGCCTGCTGACCTGCAGGCTCAGCTGCAGCGCCCGCTCGAGCTCGCCCATGCTGCTGTACGCCTGCCCGAGCCGCGCCTGGCACTCCGCCTCGCTGTACTCGTCCGCCATCTGCCGGGACAGCCCCACGGCTTCCTCCAGCAGACCGACCGAGTCGCGCAGCTGCCCGAGGCGCCACTTGCCCATGGCCAGGTTCATCAGGTTCAGCCGGGTCAGCGAGCGGTCCCCGAGCAGCCGTGACGCGCTGACGCCCTTCTCCAGCGCCACGTTGGCGCGGGGGTCGTAGCCGCGGATGCTGGAGTGGAAGCCCAGCTCACGCGGCAGCCGCGCGGCGTGCCACAGAAGTCCCCCGTCGTGCGCGGCGTCCACCGCCGCCAGAAGGCTGCCGTGGTGGTGGTCGAGCCACTGGAGTGCCTTCTCCTTGTGGTCGAACTCGCCGTCCGTCCGGTGTTCCACGTCGTCCTCGATGGGCCGCCGCCCGGGGAACACCACGTCGCACGCGTGCCGCGCCATGCCCAGGTAGTGGTCCAGGAGGCGGCGCATCGCCGGCTCGTCCCCCGGCTCCCGCGATCCCTGCGCGACGCGTTGCACGAAGCTGCGCACGAGGTCGTGCAGGGCGTACACGCCCGGTTCCCTGGCTTCCAGCAGACGTGCGTCGACCAGCTCTTCCAACAGGTCCTCGGCCGTCAGGACGTCCGTGTCGAGGAGGGCGGCGGCTTCCCGGGGGTCGAGATAGCGTCCCGGGTGATGGCCCAGGAGCCGGAAGGCGGACTGCTGGTCGCGCGGCATGGACTGGTACGACAGCAGCAGCGCGCCGGCGACCCCCCGGCCCTCGCTCGTCAGCTCGTCCAGACGCCGGTTGTGGTCCCGCAGTCGATCGACGAGTCGCTGCACGGTCCAGTGGGGACGGTTCGCCAGACGGGCGGAGGCGATCCGGACCGCCAGCGGGAGCCCTCCGCACAGCCGCACCAGTTCACCGGCGGCCTCCGGTTCCCGCTCGACGCGCTCGGCACCGAGGGTGGCGCGCAGGAGCTGGTCGCCGTCACCTTCGGGAAGAGCACCCAGGGAGAGCCACTCGACTCCGTCAAGTCCGGTCAGCCTCGGGCGGCTGGTGATGAGGACCAAGCTGTCGGAGGAGGCGGGGATCAGCGCGCGCACCTGCTCGGAGGAGGCGGCGTTGTCCAGGATCAGCACCATGCGACGGCCGTGCATGTACGACTGCCAGCGCGCGGCGCGCCCCGCCGAGACCGTGGGCACCTCGTCGCTCGGGATGCTGGCGGCGGCGAGCAGGTCACCCTGCGCGTGGAACGCGCTGAGCGGCGCCTGTCCGGGGGTGAAGCCGTGCAGGTCGATGAAGAGGCTGCCGTCCGGATACTGCTCGGCCAGCTGGTGGGCGGCGCGCACGGCGAGCGCCGTCTTGCCGCTGCCGCCCATGCCGTCGAGCGCGATGACCGTCGGGGTCCCCGTCGGGGCGCGGCGCGCCACGTCGCAGACCCGCTCCAGTTCCGAGCGGCGGCCGGAGAAGTCGGGCACGTCGAACGGCAGCGTGTGGGGGGCCTCGGCCACCGGGGCCGCGGCACGCGACGCGGAGCGCTCCGAGAGGACGAGCGAAGGGTCCTGGCCCAACATGCGCTCGTGCAGGCCGGTCAGCTGCGCGCTGGGGTCGATGCCCAGCTCGTCCGCGAGATGATCGCGCACGCGGGTGAACTCGTCCAGCGCCGCGGCCTGCTGCCCGGAGTGGTAGAGGGCGAGCATCAGCCGACTGCGCAGCGTCTCCCGCAGGGGGTGCTCGTCCACGAGGCCCCGTAGCTCACCCGTGATCTCGGCCGCCTCGCCCGCGCCGATGCGCAGGTCGTAGAGCTGTTCGGCGGCGCTGAGCCGCTGCTCCTCCAAGGCGGTCGAGGCCGCGTCGATCGTCTGGCCTCCGGAACCGGCCAGCACCGGCCCGCGCCACAGCGCCAGCGCCTCGCGCAGCTGGGCGGCGGCCCGCTCCGCCTGCCCCGCGTCCAGCGATTCCCTGGCCTGCCGGATCAGCTGCTGGTGGAGGAGGAGATCAAGCTGCCCGGTCTCGACCACCGCGCGATATCCGGGCCCGTCCGTGACGATGGTTTCGGGGCCGTGGGGGATGCGGCTGCGCAGCTTGGCCACGGTCTTGCGTACCTGGTGCTCGGCGCTGTTCGGGGGCTGCTCGTCCCAGCCGGCCGTCACCAGTCGGGAGACGGGAACCACGCGCCCGGCGTCGAGGAGCAGGGTGACGAGGACACGACGCTGCAGAGCCCCGTTGACCGGTATCAGGGTGCTGCCGCTGCGTACCTCCAGCGAGCCCAGGACGGCGAATTCCGGGCGAAGGTTCGTATCGCCTTCCATAAGCCCCCCTGTCGCCATTCCTGCCCCCCCCGTACATTGGCCAAAGCTCACCCCGACACTAGATGATTCCGGTCCCGGTCTGGCAGACACATATTGCATCTGTCACAGGGGTCGCGTACAGCCCTTAACGTGCTGGCCAGCGGGGTCATCAAGCGGTGTGTCGAATGACGACAACAAGATCCTTTCGAGCCCTGGCGATCCGCTCGCGGGTGAGTTCCGGCGTCTCGCCGTCGACGGCCACGTAGGCGCGCCGGGAGCGGGGGTCGCCGACGGGTGCGATGCGGGCGCCGACGTCGTACGGGAAGCGGGCGCCGTGAACCCACGGGGTCACGGCGATGTCCTCCGTGCCGGTGTAGGTCTCCAGCCGCCCTTCGGGGAGGAGGAAGAAGCCGACTTCCGCGTACCGGGAAGGGCTCGGCACGTCCGGGCGGGCGCCTTCGAGGCCCGCGAAGACCGCCGCCTCCATGTCGAACCCGCGTGACACCTCGACAAGCAGGGGGATGCGGTCGCCGCCCAGATGCGCTCGGCACGACACGATCCGCGGGCCGTACGGCAGCAGGGCCACCTGCGTGTGGGCCGGACCGGAGCGGTACCCGACCGCCGTCAGCCGCTCCTCGACCACCGCCTCGATCGCCGTGCGCTCGTCGTCGGTCAACGGTGCCGGATGCAGGTAGCCCGTCACGAAGAAATGCGGCGCCCCAGTGCTCCGCTGACCCGTTGTGCCGACGATGTGGTGGATCCCGTTCACGGTCAGGGTCTCGACGCTCACCCTGGGCGCCTCCGCGGGGGCCCAGTCGTCCGCCTCGCACACCTGGAGCCGTTCGTACACCGCCGGGGGGTTCGCGGACAGGCCCAGCTTCCAGGCCTCCTGGACCACCGGCAGGACCGAGTCACCGTGTCCGCAGTGCAGCACGGCATCGATGCCGTGGTGCCGTGCGGTCCGTTCGATGGTCTCGCGCAATCCCGCTTCGTCGGCGAAGTCGATGAGCAGCAGTTCTTCCGAGACTTCCTCGAGCCTCGGCGCGAAGTCGGCCTCAAGGAGCTTCGGATCCCATACTGACCATATGCGGAACCCCAACTCGGCACCTTTGCGCACGAGTTGATGGGTCGGCATCACCAGAAGCAGACGCGGCCGTGGACTTCTCGGGGAGTGAGCGCGCATATGTGCCACTGTGTCGTGCGGCATTCCCGCCCTGCTCCCCTCTTCTTCCCCCCTCGCCGTACGAGCGCTCCCCCCGCTTGTCGTGGTGACCGGATCCGGACTCCGGTGGGCCACACATAACATCGAGCTTTCTCCGCTCCTGCCGAAGTTGGTTGCGGTGCGGACCGTACAAGTGTGCACGCGGGCAGGGACCCCGGTCCGGATCGTGGACCCTGCTGGGGAGAAGGCCGTAAGCGAGGCGTGCAGTTCCGGCACGGAGGGTCTACGCACCGCGTACGGCCGGCTCAACTCGACGCGGATGTGTGGCACGTCGCCCTGTCCGTAGCGTCCGTCGTACTCGCCGGGGCGGTCAGAGCCGATGGTCCCGATCTCCTGGGCGATGCCACGCCAGCCGATACGCCGAGCCTGACATCGAGATGCCCGAATGCCAGTGGAGCAATGCTGTGCACCCCGTGAGATGGCCCAAGGGCTCATGCGCCGAGCTCCGAGCTCCGTTCGATGACGAATGCACACCAAAGCAGGGGTAATTCTGTGCCCAATGACTGGGTAGTTAAGCCGGTACGTCTGCCGCTCATACGTCGCCGTTGCCAGGTATGCGCGTCCGACTCTTTCCGGACATCCGGCAAGTTCCGCGTCAACGCGAACCACAAGCTCCTCGATGTCTGGCTCCTCGCGCTCTGCACCAAGTGCGGCGCGACCACGAAGATCAACATCTTCGAGCGGGCGAACGTGCGCGCGTTGAACCCCGAGCTGCTGGAGCGGGCGCACCAGAACGACCCCACCCTGGCGGCCGAGCTGCTCCAGGACGGCGTTGTGCGGCGCCGCAACCACATCTCGCTCGACTGGAGCGACGCCTGGCGGCTCGACACCGGCGGGTCGGACGACAAGGACCTCGACGTCATGGACGTCTCGGTCCGGTTCGCGGCACAGATTCCCGTCAGGCCCGTGCGACTCATCGCGGAAGGCTGCGGCCTTTCCCGGGGAGAGGTCGAGCGCATGGTCATGGAAGGCACTCTCGTCTCGGCCGCCCGGCTGAGCGGAAAGCTCTCCAGCGACTTCACCTTCACGCTCAAGCGCCACGCCGCTTGAATTCACGCCGGACCGTGCGTACTACATATCGGCGTCGCTTCCCGGGTCCGGTCTCCGCGCCTGCCGGAGTTGACTTCCGCGCGTCATCAGAAACCCCTTTTCCGAAGCCTCCGGAGGCCTGTGACATGAAATCCGTGCTCGTCCTCTCCTGGATAGCCATCGGCAACGTGCCCGCCGCGGTCGCGGAGCTCCGGGCCCGCGATCTGCGACCGGTGCTGGTCTCCAACCTGCCGGACGACCCCAACGCCGGCCTCTGCGACGACCACATCGTGTTCGACTGGGACAGCGAGGAACTTTCGGCCCTCACCGCCCGGGTCGCCGAGCGGGGCATCGAGCCGATCGCCGTCGTCAGCATGGTCGAGAAGCTGGTCGAGTGGAGCGTCGCGCTCACCACGCACTACGGCCTTCCCGGTGGCGGTGCCAGCCGTGCCGTGCTGGCGAGCAAGACCCTGGTCCGGGAGCGCATGCGTGCCCTGGGCCTTTCCGAGCTCAAGTACTCCGACGACCCCAGGTCGGTGGACTTCTTCCCCGCCATCATCAAGCCCACCCGGGAGTCGGCGGCGTCGTACCTCGTCAAGCGCGTGGACGACCGGAGGGAGCTGCTGGCGTACCTGAAGGACCTGGAGGAGTCCGGCGCGGGCGACGTGGAGCTGATCGCCGAGGAGTTCGTGGCCGGCACGGAGTACTCCGTGGACGGTCCCGTGCTGAACGGCCGCTTCCACCCGCTTCTCGCGGTCGAGAAGGCCGACTACGACTACGCCAAGAACCACGACGCGGGGCTCTCGTTCCACCCGCCCCAGCAGAGCCACGTGCGGGACGGCGTGCGCGCCCTGTGCGAGTCGATCAACACGCTGTGCGCCGACCAGGGCCTCGACCAGGTGTGGCTGCACTTCGAGGGCCGGAGCTCGGAGGAGGGTCGGACCGAGCTCATCGAGATCAACCCCCGGCCCGGCGGCTTCCACACGGGCATTCCCGCGTCCATCCAGAACCTCTACGGCATCGACGTCATCGCGACGGTCGTCTCCATGGCCCTGGGCGAGTACGCGCCGCAGGACCTGGGACCGATGCTCGAGCAGCCGATCTTCGGCAACGTGGAGCTGGAGGCCGAGGAGCTCGGCACGGTCGAAGCCGTCACCACCGAGGAGGACCTGCTCGCACTGCCCGGCGTCATCAGCGTTCGCCTGTTCGACGGCTACCGGGTGACCCAGCTGAACAAGGAGAACTTCTTCCTCTCGCTCACCATGACCGCCGACTCCGTGGAGCAGATGCGGAAGCAGGCCGCGACGGTCCTCGACACCTTCGAGTACAGCGTCAGGCCGTAACCGGCTCCCGGAAGCGACGAAGCCTGGTCCGCCACCCGCAGGGGTGGCGGACCAGGCTTCGCGCTCTTGCGCTCAGGACAGGCGCCTGCGCACCAGGTCGACCACCGCGGCCTGCTGGGCCGACAGGTAGAAGTGGCCGCCGGGGAACACCTGGAGGTCGAAGGACCCCGACGTGTGGTCCGCCCAGGCACCGGCCTCATCGAGGTCGACACGGGGGTCGCGGTCGCCCACCAGCGCCACGACCGGGCAGCGCAGCGGCGGCCGAGGCCGGTAGCGGTAGGTCTCCACCGCCTCGAAGTCGCTGCGGACCGCCGGAAGGATCATGCTCAGCACATAGGGCTCGCTGAGCAGTTCGGTGTCGGTCCCGTCGAGTTCCGCGAGCACGGCCACCAACTGCTCGTCGGTGAAGGCGTGCACGTTCTCCGGGGGGCGCTGGCGGGAGGGGGCCCGCCGCCCGGAGGTGAAGAGCATCGCCACCTCGGTACCCGAGTCCTCCAGGCGGGCGGCGACCTCGGACGCCAGGATGGCGCCCATGCTGTGCCCGAAAAGGGCCAGGGGCCGGCCGTCCATCCCTTCCGCCACGGCCTCGGTGATCCGGTCTGCCAGGGCGTGCAGATCGGTGATGCCGGCCTCGTGGTGGCGCTCCTGGCGGCCGGGGTACTGGACGCCCAGCACCTCGGCGCTGCCCGAGAGCGCCTGTGAGAACGGGAAGTAGAAGCTCGCGGAGCCGCCCGCGTGGGGCAGGCACACGAGCTGGACGGGGGCGTCGGGGCAGGGATGGAAGCGGCGCAGCCAGGGCTGCGCCGTATGCGGACTCATGGGTCCCGTGGGCCTTTCGCTTGCGGAGGTCCCGCGGTCGAGGGGGCTCAGACCAGGGGGGAGAAGAAGAACGTGTCGCGCCTGCTGAACCTGCCGTCCCCGTCGAGGTGGAAGAAGTCCGCGAAGCGCAGACTGCTCTTCCGGTCGTCGTGCAGCACGCCGTTGAACTCGCCGTGCACGGCCACGCAGTCACCGGATTCCACGGTCGTGGTCACCGTGTGGCGGCCCTCGCGGATCATGCGCCGCTCCCGGTAGAAGTGCTCCAACTGCTCCTTGCCGACCAGGGGTTCGTAACCGGGTCGGTGGTACTGGGCGTCGTCCGCGAACAGGTCCACCAGGGCCTGCACCTGACCGGCGTCGACGAGTTCGTAGTACGTACGGACCTTCTGCAGCGGCGCGGAGTCGTTCTCCGGCGCGGCGGGGGCTGCTGTCTGTGTCTGCATGCGTGTCTTCCCTTCAGGCACAATCTGCCGTTTCGCCGAGCGCGGTGTGCAGCTCGGCCAGGAGCTCGTCGGCCTGGGCGACGGTCATTCCGTCCGCGCGCCACAGCACGACGAGGTCCCAGGAGCCGTCCGGAGCCGGGATGGCCTCCAGCATCAGCTCGATGTCGGTGCTGGGCGGGC
Source organism: Streptomyces sp. NPDC058872 (assembly GCF_042743065.1). Taxonomy (NCBI): domain Bacteria; kingdom Bacillati; phylum Actinomycetota; class Actinomycetes; order Kitasatosporales; family Streptomycetaceae; genus Streptomyces; species Streptomyces sp. NPDC058872. Next base: position 6,169 of record NZ_JBHYMK010000090.1, on the reverse strand, counting down.
GCACCCGCACCGGCTCGAGCGCCACGCGACCGCCGAGGCTGCCGTGTGGCGGCTGCCCCTGCAGGACCACCCAGGTCTGGAAGAAGGGGTGGCGGTCCCTGGGCGGCGAGAAGACGCGGACGAGCTCGTCGAACGGGGTGTGGACGTGCTGGAGGTTCGTCACCACCTGGGCCGTCGTCTGGTCCAGGAGGGCTTCGGTGCTGTCGTCGCGCGTGTGCGGGAGCACCACGGCAAAGGGGTTGACGAAGTAGCCGACGACCGGCTCCAGAGCCGGGTCGAAGCGGCCCGCCGTCACCGAGCCCACCGCGAGCTCACGGACGTCGAAGGTACGCGACAGGGCGCGCGTCGCACCGGCGAGCAACGCCGCCAGGGTGGGGCCGCCGCGGCGGGCCGCGGCCTGCTCAAGCCGCCGCACGATCTGCGCGTCGACCTTCAGGACCCGCTCGAACCGGGCCACCTGGCCGGCGCCCGCCCCCGCGGGAGCGGGCAGGAACGGTGCCGGGACCGCTGCCAGCCCCTCCTTCCAGAACGGCAGGTCGCGGTCCGCCCAGTCCGGGAGGCGGGTCGCCTCCCACGTGCTGAACTCCCCGTACGACAGCGCCGGAGCCGCCTCGTGCTCCCGGCCCTCCAGCCGCGCCCCGTACGCCCGCGTCAGCTCGTCGATGAGCACCGACTCCGACCAGCCGTCGAAGGCGATGTGATGCACCTGGAGGCAGAACAGGTGCCGCTCCTCGTCCAGGCGGCACAGCCGGGCCCTCAGCGGGACCTCGTCCTCCAGCGAGAACGGCCTCGTCCACCAGTCGGCCGTCACCGCTTCGGCCAGCTCCTGCGTCCCCCCGGCACTCGGAGGCGCGACGTGTTCCAGTACGGGGATCGCGTCCGCGGGCGCGAGCACCTGCTGCTGGGGGGCCTCGCCGAGCCACGGGTAGACGGTGCGCAGCGCCGGATGGGCCACGACGACGTCGTTCAGGGCGTCCTGCAGCAGCTCGGGCCGGAGCGGCCCGGTCAGCGCGTACGCCAGCACGATCATGTTGTCCGCGGCACCCGGGGACGACATCTCCGCCAGCCAGAAGCGCTGTTGGGCGCGGGAGAGCGGGGCGGGGCGCGTGCGCCCGGGGCCGGTGGCGGGCAGCTGCTCGCCGGGGGCCGCGTGCGTGCAGTAGGCGGCGATGGCGCGCGGCGTACGCAGCCGGTAGACGTCGGAGGCGGTGAGGCGGGCGTCCAGCCGGGCGCCCACGCGGGCGGCCAGCCGGATCACGTCGAGCGAGTTCGCCCCGGCCAGGACGAGGTCGTCGTCCTCGGCCAGGTGCGCCATGCCCAGCAGCGCACGGATGTCCGCCAGGACCGGGCTGCCCTGGGTGGGCTGCTCCGCAGGCGCGCCGGCGGGCGCGATGCCGCTGCGCAGCAGCGCCTCCGCCGCCTTGCGGTCCGCCTTCCCGTTGGCGTTCAGCGGGAGCTGCACGGTGTGCGCCAGCAGCGTCGGCACCATCGCATCGAGCAGGCTGCGCGCCGCGTGGGCCGTCAACTCGGTTTCGTCCAGGGGTCGCTGGTGGACGGTCGCGTAGGCCGCCGCGAGCTGGATCCGCCCGGGCGCCGTCTCCAGCGGAAGGACGCAGCAGGCGGTGACCTCGGGGTGGTTCTCGAGGACGGCCTCGACCTCGCCGGCCTCGATCCGCACTCCGCGGATCTTGAACTGGTGGTCGACCCTCCCCCGGTAGCGCAGCAGCCCCTCGGCGTCGCGCACCGCGAGGTCGCCCGTGCGGTAAAAGCGCACACCGCCGTCGGTGAAGAACCGGCGGGCGGTCTCCTCGGGGTTGCCCGCGTAGCCGAGGGCCAGCCCGTCGCCGGCTACCGCGATCTCGCCGAGACCGCCGTCCGCGACCGGCCGCCCGTCCGTGTCGAGCAGGGCCACCGTGGTACGGGGCACCGGCGTCCCGATCGGGATCTCGGTGCTGTCCTCCGCCACGTCGGCCGGGCGGATCACGTGGGTGGTGGCGAAGATGGTGCTCTCGGCCGGCCCGTACCCGTTGACCATGTGCAGAGCGGGGAACTCGGCCAGCACGCGGCGGGCGTTGCTCACCGACACCCGCTCCCCGCCGACCAGCAGCAGGCGCACGGCGCCGAAGAGCTCGATCCGCTCCTCCGACAGGACGCTGAACAGCGAGCTGGTGAGCCAGAGGCTGTTCACGCCCTGCCGTATGACCGCTTCCAGCGCCTGTGCGTCCAGCGCCGTGGCCGCCTGCTCCAGCAGGACGCAGCGGCCGCCGTTGAGCAGCGGTGCCCACAGTTCGAGCGAGAGTCCGTCCCAGGGCAGCGGAGCCGCCTGGAGGAACACCGAGTCCGGCCCGAGGGGGATGGTGGGGCAGTTGACCAGGGTGCGGATTGTTCCCCGGTGCGGGGAGAGCACGCCCTTGGGTTTCCCGGTGGAGCCGGAGGTGTAGAAGACGCTGGCCGTCGCGGTGCCGTCGTCCAGCGGCTCGGGCGTCGGGGCGGTGCGCCCGAGCTCCAGGAGAGAGTCGAGGGCGACGGTGCGCACCTGCGCCCCGCCGGGGACGGTCTCCGCGCCGGGCGCGTCGACGACGACCAGCGCCGCGTCCGTGCCCCGGAGCGTCTCGTCCACCCTCGCCTGCGGCCACAGCGGGTCGACCGTCACGTAGGAGGCGCCCGCGCGCAGGACACCGAGCAGCGCGGTCACCAGTTCCGGTGAGCGCGGTACGCGCACCGCGACGTGCCGGCCGGGCTCGACGCCGAGCAGGCGCAGCGCGGCCGCGACCGTCTCGGCCCGCTCGGTCAACTCGCCGTAAGTCAGCTTCCGTTCACCCTGCTGGACGGCAACCGCGTGCGGTCGCAGTCGGGCGTGGTGGGCCACCACCCGTTCGATGCGCTCGCCGAACACGTACGGATTGCCGCCGGAGGGGGCGTCCATCAGACGACCTCCACCGGGAGGCGGGTGATGCCGAGCAGGAAGTTCGAGCGCAGCCGGCGCACCTCGTCGGAGAGCTTGAACCGCAGACCGGACCCCATCAGCTGTTCGAAGAGCAGCGACAGCTCCGCCTGGGCGATGGGGGCGCCGATGCAGCGGTGCAGCCCGGAGCCGTAGGTCAGGTGGCGGTTGGGGGTGCGGGTGATGTCGAAGAGGTGCGGGTCCTGGAAGTGGTCCTCGTCGCGGTTGGCGGAGTAGTTCCACAGGGTGACGGACTCGCCGGCCTTGATCTGGACGCCGCCGCGTTCCACGTCGTGCTTGGCCACCCGCTGCACGTAGGCGTTGGTCGAGCTCCAGCGCAGCATCTCCTCGACGGCGGTGCCGACGAGGTCCGGCGACTCGCGCAGCTGCTCGTACTGCTCGGGGTGGTCCATCAGGGCGAGCAGACCGGTGCACGCGGTGTATGACGAGGTCTCGTTGCCACCGACGGCGACGTTCATGCAGTTGTAGAAGATCTCCTCCTCGTTCAGCGGGCGACCGTTGATCTCCGCACGCATGAGGATGCTGATCAGGTCGTCGCCCGGGTTGCGGCGGCGTTCGGCGACGAGGTCGGCGAAGAACTCGAACACCTCGGCCTGCAGCCAGGCCAGGCGCAGCCGCTGGTCACCGCCGGTGTCCACGAAGACCTCGTCGCGGTAGCCGACCATCCGCCGGGTCAGCCCGATCAGGTGGTGTGCCTGCTCGTGGCTGATGCCCATGACCACCATGAGCGCGCCGGCCGGAAGCTCCGGAGCGATGTCGGTGGCGAAGTCGCAGCCGCCGTTCGCACGAGTCCGCTCCAGGGCGCCGGCGACGAGTTCGGCGACCTGCACGGCGACGCGCTTGGCCACGCCCGGGGACATCGACGGGTGGATCACCTGCTTGAGCATGCGGTGGCGGGGCAGGTCGGTGGTGACCAGCATCCGCCCGGCCGAGGTGTCGTCCTCGCTGCGGAAGGAGCCGCCCACGATGGCCCCGCGCCCGGAGCCGAAGCTCTCGTGGTTGCGGTAGGCCCACATCACGTCGTCGTACCTGGTCAGGGCCCAGAAGCGGCTGCCGTCGGCCCCTTCGTTCCAGTAGATGGGCTGCTCGGCACGGAGCTTCGCGAAGGCGGCCGTGTGGTCGCCGCGCACGAACAGGTCGACGTCGGTGAGGTCGATGCCGGTGACCGCCTGCGGTCGGGTGATGGTCTGCTGGCTCATGCCGTCGCTCCTTCGCGAGACGCGTCGATGGCCGCTGCGAGGTCCTTCAGGACGGTGTTCTTGAGCAGCACCGGGAAGGGGAGGGAGAGGCCGAGCTCGCGGTTGATGCGGTGGTGCGTGCGGAAGGCGAGCAGCGAGTGGCCGCCCAGGGCGAAGAAGTCCTCGTCCCTGCCGACGCGTTCGGTGCTGAGCAGGCTCTCCCACAGGCCGGCGAGGAACCGCTCGGTGTCGGTCTGCGGCTCCGTGTACGACTCCTCGCGCTGCAGGTGCTTGGCGAGCACCTCGCGCAGGGCGTCCAGGTCGCGCTTGCCGTGCGCCGTCGCCGGGATCTCGTCCTGCTTGATGAACTGGCTGGGCACCATGAAGTCGGGCAGGTCCCGCTCGGCCCGCTCGCGCAGCTCCTTGACGCCGAGGCCGTTCTCGAGCACCACGAACGCCACCAGGCGACGGTCGTTGCCCTCGCCTTCCGGCAGCACGACGGCCTCCTGGACCTCGGGGTAGCGACGCAGACCCCGCTCGACCTCACCCGGCTCGACCCGGTAGCCGCGGATCTTGACCTGGTTGTCGGCACGGCCGACGAACATCAGGGCGCCGTCCTCGCGCTGCCGCACCAGGTCGCCGGTGCGGTACACGCGCTCGTCGCCGGCCTCGCCCGGCAGGACGAGGAAGCGCTCGTCGGTCAGGTCGGGGCGGTCCTGGTAGCCGCGGGCCACGCCGGGGCCGCTGACGAACAGCTCGCCGGTCTCGCCAGGGGCCACGGGCTCCAGCTCCGGGGAGAGGATCCGCACCGACACGCCGTCCAGGGGACGGCCGATCGGGATGGCGTCGGACTCCGCGTCCCCCATCGTCACCTGGTGCGCGGTGCAGGCGGTGGTGATCTCGGCGGGACCGTAGAGGTTGTAGAGGGCGCCCTTGAACTGGCCGCCCAGCAGCGCTCGGCAGGCCGCCGGGAGGAGCACGTCGCCGCCGGCCTGGAGCACGCGCAGCGGGGCGAAGGCGTCCCGGTCCTCGCGGACCACGTGGTTGATGACCATCGTCGGCACGAGCATCGCCGTGATGCCGTACTGCTTCATCTGCCGCTGGAAGTCGGCGGCGAGCAGGTCCGGAACGGGCGGCAGGATGACCGCCTGCGCACCCGACGCGAGGGCGCTCCACATCTCGAAGTGGAAGGCGTCGAAGGAGACGCTGGATATCTGACCGGTCCGGTCCGACGGCGTGAGCTGGGGCAGGCTCGGATTCGTGGCGAAGGAGACGATGTTGCGGTGCTCCAGGACGATCGCCTTGGGCACACCGGAGGAACCGGAGGTGAACAGCACACTGGCGGCACTGCTCGGCTCCACGATTCCCTCGACCGGAGCGGTGTCGGCGTCGGCACGGTCCGCGATGGAGACGATCCGGGCGGACACGGACGTCAGCCGGTCCTCCCAACCCGTCTCGGTGAGCACGACCTTCGCGCCGCTGTTCTCCAGCATCAGGTCACGACGGGTGTCCGGGTAGCGGCTGTCCACGGCGACGTAGGCCGCCCCCGACTTGAGGATGCCGAGGATGGCCACGAAAAGCTCGGTGGACCTGCGCAGGTAGATCCCGACGCGGTCCTCGGCGGCCACCCCGTGGCCCCGCAGCAGTGCGCTGACGGCGTTGGACTCCTCGTCCAGCTGCGCGTAGGTCAGGGTCCGGGTGTCGTCGCTGACGGCCGGACGGTTCGGGTGCGCCTCCACGGACTGCTTGAAGAGCTCCGTGAGGGTGTCGAAAGAACCTCTGAGTGCCACTACTTCCTCCTGTTTTCATAGAAAAGGGGTAGATGATGTCCCTGTTGCTTCAACTGTGCGAAGGGCCACCTTCAAAGGAGGCCTGTAGTCGCCTTCACCTGAGACTCCTGATGTGTGGCGGTGCCTCGGTTGGCGGGTTGTTGTCTGGGGGGGGTGGGGAGGTGTGCGAGTTGGGTGATGGTGGTGGTGAGGACGTCGATGCCGCGCAGGTAGTCGGAGAGCACGATGTGTTCGTT
>NZ_JBHYMK010000089.1:0-22905 GCF_042743065.1 Streptomyces sp. NPDC058872 | reverse complement strand
CGACGCCGAACTCCTGGCCGCGCAGGCGGTGAAGGACAAGAAGACGGCGACGGCCGCGAACGACGCGGCGAAGTCCGCCGGCGGCCTGGTCCGCGACGAGGATCTGCCGGACCTCGTGGCGATCATCGCCGCGGTGAAGTCCTCGAAGGTCGGCCTGCACGAGGTCGCGGCGACCACCGGCCTGGACGAGGACGTCATCATCGAGCTGGCGAATCTGGCCTACAGCCGGATCAAGACGGCCCTCGGGTCCAAGGGCGCGAAATTCTTCTCCGACCTGTCCCGCGCGAACAAGGGCCTGTCCTACCTCCAGGGCGGCATCCTCACCCCCGGCCTCTACGCCACCAGTAACGGGATCGTGCGGTTCGCGGAGCCGCAGACGGAGGGCGAGGCATTCATCCCTCTGGGCACCGGCCAGCGCAGCTCGGCGACGGCCGTCCTCCAGGACGTGGCACAGCGGTTCGGCTACCGGCTCACCTCCGCCACCGTCGAGCCTCCCCGGCTCGTCGCCGCCCACCCTGAGGGACAGGTGAAGGTCGTCGTCGTGCGTGAGCAGCCGGCGGCGCTGATCGGATCCATGCCGGTGACCGTGTCCGGCCGCCTCGACACGAACGTGGCGGCGGAGGTCGGCTCGGAGATCATGCGCCGGCTGCGCAACGCACAGCGAGGAGGCCGGATCTAGTGGCCGAGCTCAACAAGGACTTCCAGATCGAAGTCGGGGGCCTCCTCATGGGACCGGGCACCCCGTACGTCATCGCCGACGTACCCGGCTTCGGCACACCCGACCTGCGAAGCCAGGACGTCGACAGCCCCGCGGGGGACGGCGTCTTCCCCGGCGTCGACTACTACGGCGTCCGGGCGGTCCGCATCGAGGCCGCGATCCGTACGCCGGGCGACCCGGCGGCGGCAACCGACGCCCTCGCTGCCCTCCACAGGATGGCCGCCACGGCGGCCGTCCGGAAGAAGGCAGGCGCGCTCACCTCCCTGAGGGTGAAGTGGCCAGGCCGCCCGACCCGCCGGTTCTACGGGCGCATCCGGCGGGCCGAGGCGATCACGACGGCGCAGCTCATCCACGGGTGGGTGCCCCTCGACGTGGCCTTCGACGCCCTCGACTCGACCGTCCACGACGACGTGGAGCAGTCCCTCGTCCTGCCGCTCGACATCTCCCAGGACGCCCCCGGCTTCAGGGCCCCCGTCACCGCGCCGATCACCACCGGCGTGTCCAGCCCCGCGACCAGGCCCGGCTGGATGACCAACCGCGGGGACCTGCCCGCGTTCCCGAAGCTGAGGATCACCGGCCCCGTCGCCAACCCCAGGGTGTGGATCGCCGAGACGGGAAAGGCGCTCCAGCTCGCCCTGACGCTCGGCCCCGGCGAGTACGTCGAGATCGACACCCGCCTCGGAGCGCGGTGGGTCGTCAAGAACGGGTCCGGCAGCGCGCAGACCGCGCTCAGCACCTTCAGCCGCCTCGACCAGTTCCAGATCCCGCCTGGGCGGTCCGAACTGCGCTGGACGGCGACCGACTACACCAACACGACCCGCCTCGCCATCACGTGGCGCGACGCGTACACCGCCCTGTGAGGAGTTCCTGATGGCACTGATCCAGCCTCCGATGATGGTCCACGGCGGAGTTCACCCCGCTCGGGCCATGCGCATGATGATCCGCGACCTCGCTCGCGGAAGCTCCGGAGTGACCGAAGGCAACGACCTGCGCGTCAGCCCGCTGTCCACCCCCGGCGCCGGCGTCCGGGTCGGCGACGGCTCGGCCGTCGTACGAGGAGCAAGCTGGGCCCAGGGCAGCTACACCCAGTACAACGTGGGCGACGCGATCGTCCCCATCGCCCCGACGGGCGCCGCGGCGCGCTCCGATCTCGTGACGCTCCGAGTCGAGGACCCCGAGTACGAAGGCACCCGGGACCCGCTGACCCAGGACATCGGCTACTTCCACGTTGTCAGCGGCGTGTCCGCGAACACGACTACGTCGCCCGACGGGATGACGGCTATCCCCCTCGCCCGCATCGACATCCCCGCGAACACGGCTACCGTCACCGGCTGGATGATCAAGGACTTGCGGAGCATCGCGAATCCCCGCAAGGATCGCAGGCTCTACACAGCCTCCCCGCCGGTAGACCAGAACTGGGCCGGCAACGCCTCCGGCACCTATGTGGCGTGGCCGCCCGCAGCGAGGTGGACCATCGCCGTCCCACCATGGGCGACGACGGTGCGCGTTGTGCTGACCATTGCCGGTGTCCAGGTACTCAAGGGCGGTATCTGGTCGTACTTCTCGTGGACGCTCGGGACGGTCCGGGGGCAGGGCGTCACCGCCGACACAGGCAAGTCCGACGGGTCCGAGCGCATCAACCTCATCTCTGCCGACACGCAGGCCGTCCCCGCCGCCCTGCGGGGCACCAATCAGCCGCTCTTCGCGCTCATGGCACTCAACTCGAATGAAGCCGGCGTCCTGCAGGCTGACGTCGCTACGACGGCCGTGTGCGACATCGAGTTCAGCGAGGGCGTTGTCTGATGCCGTCGTACCGCTACCTCACGCAAAACATCCTGACCGGCGAGTTCCTCGCCTCCGACCTGCCCTTGAGCCAGGTCGAGTTCGGACCTGCCCTGTCCGGGACCGGGTCCCTCACCGCCGTGGTCGAACCCCGCCTCGCCTACCTTGACCGGTCACAGTTCGACCCCGGCGCCTGCCTCATCTACGCCGAGCGCGACGGCCGGCTCCTGTGGGGCGGCATCGTGTGGAGGAGCATCCCCGAGGGCCAACAGATGCGCATCGAGGCCGCCGGGGTCGGCTCCTACCTGTACCGGCGCCACGACCTGCACGGCAACCTCGACGGGCGCGGGCCCTACGTCTACGCGGACCCCTGCAAGGTCATCCGAGACGCGTGGGCCTACTGCCAAGGGCAGCCGGACGGCAACCTGCGCGTGGCCGTCGACGCCACCACGTCGAAGGTGACGGTGGGTACCCCCGCCGAGCCGTACCACGTCGACTGGTGGGACGCCCCCACCCTCGGCAGCGTTCTCGAGGACATGACCGCCGTCGAGGGCGGACCCGAATGGACCGAGGATGTTTCCTGGAGCGGCGACGGCAAGCCCGCCCTGCGCGTCGTCCTGGGGTGGCCCCGTCTGGGCCGGAGGCGTACGGACATCTCCTTCACGACGGGCGTGAACATCGTCCGCGCCGTGCCGGTCGAGTACGACGCCGACCAGGCTGCGCAGGTTGTCGTCGCCCTCGGTGCCGGCGAGGGGCGCAGCCGTCGCCGCGCCACCGACGCTGCGCGCGACGGCCGGCTTCGCCTGGAGCACCTGCTGGAGGTACCGAACGAGCAGGGGAACGACCGGCTCGCGGCCCGGGCTCGTACTGAGCGGGTCTCTCGGCAGATCACCGGCGAGGTCACCGAGGTCATCGTCTGCGACCACCCGGCCGCGCCGATTGGGTCCTGGCAGATCGGCGACGACGTGCCCGTACGGGTCTACGACGAGTGGACCAGCTTCGACGCCTGGTGCCGGATCGTCGGCTGGCAACTAAGGCCGGGCGCCGGTGAAGAGCCCGAGCAGGCCGTCCTGCAGCTCCAGCGCGCCGACCGCTTCACCTACATGGGAGGCAGCTCGTGAGCAGGGACATAGCCCGGCTGGTCGCACGGGTCGCCGACCTGGAAAGGCGGCTGGGCCGCAGCACCCGCACGTCCTCCTTGGCGTACTCCTCGATCGAGAACGGCGCGGTGGAGGTGTACGACGAGGGCGGCTCGCTGCGCGCGGTCGTCGGTACGCAGCCGGACGGCACCGCGGGCATCAACGTGGTCAACGGCCCGCCGCCGCCCGAGCCCGCCGCGCCCGCCGTGACGTCGGTGCTCGGCGGCATCGCGGCGGTCTGGGACGGTGCCTTCGCCGAAGAGGGCGTCACGCCCCTGGACTTCGCGCGCGTCGAAGTCCACACCGGGATCACGCCCGAGTTCACGCCCGGACCACACACCCTCGCCGCCACGTTGGAATCACCACAGGGCGGTCTCGTCACTGTGCCAACGGGGCAGCCGGTCCACGTCCGCCTCGTGGCCCGCAACACCTCGGGGGCCGCGTCGCTGCCGTCGGCATCCGCCGGCCCGATCGGTCCGCAGCTGGTGGTGGCCGACGACGTGATTGACGGCATCATCTCGGAGATCAAGCTCGCTGAACATGCCGTCACCGAGACGAAGATCGCCCTCGCGGCGGTCAGCGCCCAGGCCCTCGCGGACAACGCGGTCACGGCCGCGAAGGTGCTCGCTGGAGCGATCACCACGGAGAAGCTGGCGGCGCTGAGCATCACCGCTGAGAAGATCGCGGCCCTGGCCATCACCAGCGACAAGGTCGCGGCCCGCGCGATCACGGCGGACAAGATCGCAGTCAACGCGGTCACCGCCGACAAGCTCGCAGCCGGCTCCGTCACCGCCACCCACATCAAGGCCGGCACCGTCACCGCCGACCACCTCGCCATCGGCGTGACCGGAAATCTGATCCCGGACCCGTCTTTCGAGACCGGGTACATCGCCAGCCAGCTCGCCGGCGTACCCGGCGCCGAGGTCGTCGCGGGCGGCAACTTCTCGGGCAAAGCGTTGAGGTTCACCCTCGTCTCGACCGACACACGCACTCTGCTCTACGACCGCTTCCCGGTCATCGCCGGCGAACGCTATTGGGCCGCGTTCGATTTCAAGGGCGGCATCGACTTCGTCGGCGAAGGCGGCCTGCTCATGGCCCTCCAATGGTTCGACACCAACGGCACTCACCTCAGCTACAGCGCCATCTCAAATGCAGGCCCCCCAGCGGACGGAGTCTGGCGCCGGGAGACGTACATCCATGCAGCTCCCGTGGGCGCCGCCTACTGCGCGCCTCGCCTGCAAAGTCCCACCGGCTCCGGGACGGTCTACTTCGACAACATCGAGCTGCGCCCCGTGATGTCGTCGGCCACGGGAGGCACACGTGCAGAGATCGCCCCCGATGGGCTGCGTCTGTACGACGCCCAGGGCGAGGAGTCTGTTTCGCTGGTGACCGGCCGTCCCAACTACGTGACGCTCTCCACGGACGGCCAGCCGGTGGCCTCGATCGACCAGAAGGGCAACGGAGGGTTCGCCAACGTCTCTGTTGCTGGCGAGTTGTCCGTCGGCGGTGACTCCCTGGAGAAGATCCTTGCGCGCCTCCCCCGAGGCCTGGTCGCCGTCGACTACATGGCTACCGCCGTGACCGCCGGGTCGAGCGAGTACGGCTACGTCGAGCTGGCCTTCGACGCAGACACGAGCCGGATGTACCGGGTCACTTTCGACTGCTACGCGGACCCTAACGTGGCCGGTGGGGAGATCGCGGTCGTCCTGCGCGACGGCGGCGCCTCCACCCCGACGATCAGCTCCCCCCAGATCCAGTCCATCACCCAGCCCCTGTCCGGTGCCGGATGGAGACGGGTCCACCTGGAGACCATCAAGTCCGGGGTCGCGTTCGGTGGCGGAATCCGTCGCCTCCTCGTGAGCTTCTGGGCACAGGGCGGTCCGGCCGGGCAGACTGTCCGGCTTCTCGGCGCCGCCCCGTACCCGGGGATCTTCGCCGTCGAGGACATCGGTCCTTACGTCCCGGAGACCGGCGTCTACAACACGGGCGGTGGCGTCAACACGCCGGCGAAGAAGAGCTACACGAAGATCTACAACGCGTCCTGGTCTGGCTCGTACGCCAACCGTTCGCAGTACAACGCGTACTACAACAACCAGTGCGTGCAGGGGTATTACAGCTCCACCAACGGAATGCAATCCGCCTTGATTGGCTTTCCCCCGAGCCTGGCTACCGACCTGTCTGGCGCCTCTATTCAGCGCGCCGAGGTCTTCTTGTACTACGAGCACTGGTACTCGAACTCCGGCGGGACGGCGGTCCTCAAGGCGCACAAGCACGCGTCGCGCCCGACGTCGTTCTCCTGTGACTCCGAATCGCAGTCGGTCTCCTGGTCCCGCAACCAGGGTAAATGGGTTGATATTACTGAAATTTTCGATTCGAACCTTTGGCGCGGGATCGCGCTCGATCCGAACAGCTCCTCGCCTGCCTTCTATGGGAGGGCCCGAGGCGTCGGCGAAGCGTACGCCCCTCAGCTCAAGGTCACCTACGTCAAGTAACCCGAAGGGAAGCGAACATGCCCATATCGTCTCTGCTGGACGAGCACGCGAGGCTCATGTCCAACCCGGACTTCTGTGCCCGCGTCCGGGCTGCCTTCGTGCGGATCGCCCGTGAGGTGCTGGCCGAACACCCTGACACCGACGGGTACCCCCTGCGCTCGGCCCTCGCTCGCGGCGCCCTCACCCCATCAGACCTGCTCGGACCGGGCTATGCCCCGCTCATCGCCACCGACCCCGTCGTCTCCGCTGCCGCGGCGGCCGGCTACGTCGAAGACCAGCCCAGCAGCGCCCAGGCTGCGATCACCGATGAGCAACTCCTCGACGCAGTCCGACGCGCCTGGAACCTCATCGCGGGAGTTGTGGAGTGGCAGGAAGACGCGATGACCGTAGACTGACCACCGGCGTGGGGCCGGCTGGAAGAGGAGCGGGAGTTGACCGCGCCCAATCAGGACCCCACCCCGTGGGAGCTGTTGCGCACCATGCAACAGATGCGTGACGACCTGCGCGCCGATTTCGCGTCGTTCGCCGCCCGGCTGGCCGAGATGGTCACGCAGAACGAGTACGCCGCAGATCAGCGGACGACCAACGTGCGACTTCAGGCGATCGAGGACGACCTGGCTGAGGTGAAGCGGGCCCAGGAGCGGGAGACGACAGAGTCCCGCACCAACCGCCGCCTGGCGATCTCCGCGATTGTCGCGCCGATCATCGTTGGACTCGTCACTTCCTGGCTGCTCGCGAAATTTGCGGGATAGCCCGTACACGCACCACCCATAGCCAGGCGCGGGGGAGAAGCAGGACGCGCTCATGGCAGTACCGCTCAACGCCGACCGTGCACTGGCCACCTTCAAGGCCGCCGGGCTGGCGATCAAGGAGGTTCGCAGCTGGCGGACCCACAACCGCAACCACATCGGTCCGTGGGGGCCAGTGCACGGGGTGGTCATCCACCACACCGGCAAGTACAGCACCGAAGCGGGGATGGTGAGCCTGTGCTACGCCGGGCACTCCACCCTGCCGGGCCCGCTGTGCCACTCGGTGATCGACAAGGCAGGCACCGTCCACCTCGTCGGCTGGGGCCGTACGAATCACGCCGGCCGCGGTGACCGAGATGTGCTCCAAGCCGTGATCGGCGAGAAGCCACTGCCTACGGACGACGAGGCCAACGCCGACGGCAACACCCACTTCTATGGCGCCGAGCTGATCAACCACGGTGACGGCCACGACCCGTGGCCCGAGGCGCAGATCGACGCCGCCGCGCGGTGGGCCGCAGCTCTGTGCGCCGCGCACGGGTGGAGCGAGAAGTCGGTGATCGGACACCTCGAATGGCAGCCGGGGAAGCCCGACCCTCGCGGTTTCTCGATGGACGACTTCCGGGCCCGGGTCGCCCGCATCCTTGAGCCCGAGGACAAGGAGCCCGCCCCCTCCCGTCCCGCGCCCGGCCCGAAGGCGCCCCCGTACACGCCGCCGCCGTTCCCCATCGGACTGGCCCCGGGCAGGACCCGGCCCTCAGCGAAGCCGCTACAGAAGGCACTGCGGGCGGCCGGGTTCCTCACCATCTCGGACAGGGACCTGGCGGATGCGTACGGCCCACGCACGCAGGCCGCTGTCGCAAGGTTCCACAACGCGCACCCCCAGTTTCGGTCCAGGGGTGTGACGCGGGATCCGGCGATTGGCCCGAAGGGCTGGGCGTACCTGTTCACCCTGGCGTACGGGAAGAGGTGACCTGGTGGCGTTGACGCCGGAGGAGATCGAGAGGCGGTTCGGGTACCACCCGGCCGGCACTTCGAAGCGGGCCGCAGCGCACGAAGAGGTCAGGGGCGCGTGCCGTGACCTCGCTCTGCTCTTTGACAGGCAGCTGCCCGAGGGCCGCGAGAAGGGGCTCGCGCTGACGCTGTGCGAGCAAGCGATGTTCTGGGCGAACGCAGCTATCGCCCGCAAGCCCAAAGAGGAGAGCTGATGCTGTACGCCTACCTGCTGTCCGTGGCGCGGACGGTCGCACCGGTCGTTGCCGGATGGCTGATCACCCAGGCCCTGCGCCTGGGCGTCGAGATCGAGTCGAGCGTGGTCGAGTCGTTGGTGACCTCCGGGTTCGCCGTCGGCTACTACGCGTTGTTCCGGTTCGCGGAGCTGAGGCTGTCGCGGCGCTTCGGCTGGCTGCTGGGCTGGGCCCGCCCGCCCGAGTATCCGGCAGCGTAGTCCCAGAGAGGGAAGAGGCCCCCACCTTGCGGTGAGGGCCTCGACCTCTTGGAGGCCGCCAGAGTAGCACCAGCACAGCGTAGAAGATCACCTCGCGCCTGTTTAGTATCTATAGGCATAGGGCGTGTTGGTGGAGTGAGCGGGGTGTCGTGTTGGTGGAGAAGCCGTTGCTGGTTGGGTCGCAGGAGTTCGCGGCCCTGTATGGAGTGCGGGGGCCGCAGGTGTCTCAGTGGATCGGACGCGGGACGCTTACCTACGAGCAGGCCCGGATCGTGTCGGGGTCGCCGTACTGGCCGCTCGCGTTCGCGCGGGGCTTTGGGGAGACGACGCCCCGCCGGCGGGAGGTGCGCGAAGAGGAGCTGGAGCGCCTGGTGGCGGAGCAGATGCCGGCCCGCTGGGTGGACGACGTGGCCCAGCTCCCGCCGATTGTTGGTCAGCAGGAGGGCGCGGCGCTGTTCGGCCTGACTCACGCGGAGGTCCTGACGCAGCAGGCTCGGCCAGGCAAGCCGGCCGAGCCGGACTGGGTGTTGTCGGGGTCGCCGCTGTGGCTCCTGGACACGCTGCTGCGGGCGGCGCCCGCGCTGCAGGTGCAGGCGCGGACGCTCGCGTGGGAGGTGGACCCGGGCGTCGAAGCGGCGCTGCGGGACGGTTCGTACGACGGTCCGGGGTCGGTGATCAAGAAGCGTGGCCCGGCCGCGACGAAGGGGCGGGCGGGGTGAAGTCCCTTCCCGATCCAGCAAATTGCATATAAAATCTAATTACCTCGCCCTTCCGGATGTCGGGTGCGCGGGGAGTCTCGGGATCGCCTCGTAGCCCTTGGGTTGCGGGGCGGTCGGCATTCCCGGGGAGGGAAGGGCGTTGATCAACTCGCCATCATCCGTAAAGATAGGCTGCAACACTCCAATGTGACGCGACTTGACGGGGGAGCTGTGCGGGCTTATCAGCAGGAACTTCCCGGGCTGGAGATCAAGGAGATCCGTCTTCCGGAGCCGGTGGCCGGCGCCACGATCCAGGAGCGGTTCGAGGCGTTCCACGAGCTGAACCCCTGGGTTCTGGACGAACTGGAAACCATGACCGCTCGCTGTGTGAGCCAGCACTGGCCCCGCGTCGGCATCGCGATGCTCTTCGAGCTCCTGCGCTGGCGCTACGGCGAAGCCACCCGAGGCGACGAGTTCCGCCTGAACAACAACTTCCGCTCGCGGTACGTCCGCCTCCTCCTGGAGCGACATCCCGAGTGGACTCACCTGTTCAGCACGCGTGCTTTGCGCACGGACTGAACCGACCTTGGGAGCACACGCAGTCATGCCACCAAAGCTCAAGACGAGGAAGCCGACAGGGATCGTGCCCTGGCCGCTCATCCTCATCGAGGGGGAAGAGGGGAGCGGCAAGTCCTACAGCGCCGCCGAGTTCTCCGCCTCCGACCTCATCGGCCAGACCTACTGGGTCGACCTCGCCGAAGGGTCCGCCGACGAGTACGCCGCGATCGACGGGGCCCGCTACGAGATCATCGACCACGACGGCACGTTCCGCGACATCCTGGAGCAGATCGAAGCTGTCCACGCCGAGGCCCGCCGCGCGGCCCTCGCCAAGGAGCCGCCCGTCGTCCTGGTCATCGACTCCGCCTCCGCCCTGTGGCGGATGCTGACGAACTGGACCCAGGAGCGCGCCCGCCGCACCCGGAAGAACCGGGCCGTCCTCGAAGAGGACCCGGACGCCGCGGTGGACATCACGATGAACCTGTGGAACGACGCCGTGGACCGCTGGCAGCGCGTCATCCACCTGCTGCAGACGTTCTCCGGGATCGTCGTGTGCCTCGCGCGGGGCAAGCAAGTCTCCGTCGTCGACGACAACGGCAACCCGATCGGCAACCTCAAGGAGTGGAAGGTCCAGGGCCACAAGGACCTGCCGTTCGACTCCTCGGTGTGGGTCCGCCTCAAGCGCGATGAGGACCCGCAGGTCATCAAGGCCCGCTCGCTGCGGCTGCGCGTCGAGAAGCGCCGCCCGATGCGGCTGTCTGACTTCACCATCGAGCACCTCGTCTTCGGCCTCATGGGCTGCTCGGTCAGTTCCCAGCCCCGGCAGATGCCTGCCCTGGCCGGCGACCGGGTGAGCACCTGGTTGGACGACCACGACTTCGAGGAAACCGAGGACATCGCCGAGCTGGGCGCCCTGTGGCGGAAGTCCGCCGACCCCGAAGAGGGACTGGAGCGCCGGGAGGTCCTGTCGATCCGAGCGGAGATCGAGGCGAAGGTCGAGCGGCTCAAGAACCCGCCCACGGAGATGGGGGAGCACCGTGCGGCCACCGACGGCGACAAGCTGCGCGAGGCCGCTGCCCGCGAGGCCGAGGCCGGCGATGCCCCGGACCAGTCCGAGCCGCAGGAGCCGGAACTGACCGCCGCCCCGCGTCGGCGTACCCGCACCAGCCGCACGACCACGGCGACACGCCGCTGATGACCGGCCGCGGGGCGGGACGACCCACACGAGGCCCCGCCCCGCGGCCTCCCCACCTCTTGGAGACCTGAATCATGTCCGCTCTTCCCCTCGAACCGCCGTCGATTTGGACGGCCGCCCACGAGGTCAGCGACCGAAGCGACCGGTCGCAGCAGAGAGAACTTGGCGCGTCCGACACCGTGTGCCAGCGGCGCGCGGCGTACATCCTCGCCGGAACCGAGCCCACCGATCACCACGAGAAGCGTGCCGCCCTGCTCGGCATCTACCTCCACGAAGGACTGCTGGAGTCCGCCCGCACCGAGTACGGCTGGCTGGTCGAGCGCAGCGTCCGCGACGAGACGATCCTCGGCCACGTCGACACTGTCCAGCTCGATGAGGCCACGGCCGCACGCCTGCCCCGCCGGATGCGCCCCAAGGTCCCGGCGCCCGGCGAAGGGGTGATCGTGGAGGACATCAAGACGAAGTCCACGTACCTCTGGGACAAGGTCCTGCGGTATGGCCCGACGGAGGCCGAGTTGCGTCAGGCGTACCTGTACGCCGGGGTGCTCGCCAGCGTCGGGTTTGAGGACGTCCCGGGGCAGCGGTACCTGGCCCGCCTCGGCCCGCTGAACGTCGTCGCCATCCGCTTCCGCTTCATCAACCGCGACAACGGCGACGAGCACATACACGAGATCGCCTTCGACCCGGTGAGCGCGACGTTCGCCCGCTGGTGGGTGGAGAACGTCCGCGACCTGCCCAGCCCGGAGGACGCGCGCCGCGACTTCGACGGTCCCGGCCTGGACGCGATCTGCGACAACTGCGCGTTCATGACCGCGTGCTGGGGAGTCCCGGCCCCTGGCCGGACGGTGCAGTCCGCCATCGTCCGCACGGACGCCGATCGGGAGCAGGCCCTGGCGGAGTACGTGAAGGGCCACGAGCTGGAGTCGGCGGGGAAGAAGGCGAAGAAGTTCGCCCGCGCCAAGCTCGACGGCGCCCCGGAGGGGATCTACGGCAGCAACGAGCTGCTGTGGTCCGGCGGCAATCCGACGACCGAACCCGACGTCGAGGCGTTGGTCGACCTCTACGAGACGGAGGGCCTGGAGGTGCCGATGGTGCCCGACGAGAAGCGGATGATCTCTGTGCTCAAGGACGCCGGCCTCCCGATCCCCGAGCGCAAGACCGGCCGGACCACGGCCGTGAGCATCAACGTGAAACCCGTCCGGAGCTGATCGTCCGCCTGCGTCGCCCGCCCGCGCGCCGGGCGGGCGGCGCCCGCATCTGGAGGGGGAGTCCTCTTTGTCCATCCACCTCATGATCGTGGCGGCGTATCTGCCGCCCGACGTGGTCAACCAAGGCCAGAAGTTGGCGCTGATGAAGATCTGCGACTCGGCCGACGACGAGACGCGCCTCGCCCGGCCGGGGATGCGCCGCCTGCGGGCGTGGGTCGGGGTGTCGAGGAGCCGGTGCACGACGATCGTGACGGAACTGGTCGCCAAGGGCCTGGTCGAGCGCGTCAGCGTCGGACGGATCGGCCGCGCCGCTGTGTACCGGGTGTTCCCGATGGGGGTGCCGTCGATCCCCAGCAACGAGGAGCTGGACGCCCGGCACCACGAGGCGGACGAGGCGCCGAAGAACGAGAAGAAGGCACGGAAGGGGCTGCAGCGTGCGCGGCCGTCGAAGCCGGCGATGACCCACCACGACGTCGAGGCGCGGAAGGAGACTCGCGCGGCGCCCGAGCAGAACGAGCGGGGCGAGGAGGCCCGACCGCAGGAGACCGAGGAGCACAGACCGGAGGACCGGTCGCCGACCGGCGCCGACGCGGAAGGGTTGCACGCGTGGAACCCTCCTGACGGCGAGGGCAGGGTTTCACCGGTGGAACCTGATGGGTTTCACGAGGGGAACCCTGTGAGTTCCACCGGTGAAACCCCTTCCTTCCCTTCTCCTTCCTCCTTCCTGCAGTACCCCCCTCCCCCTACGGACGATGTCGTGCCGGGAGCCCCGGCGGCGAAGGGCTGCGCCCGCCACCGGGTGCCGGCGGGCAACTGCCGCGCCTGCGGCACGAGTCCGAGAGCGGTGCGCGCGGCAGAGGACCGGGCCAAGGTCGAGGCGGATCGGCGGGCCGAGCGTGAGAAGTTCAAGGCTCTGGAGGCGGAGAAGGCGGCGAACCGGAGGGCCGTGCAAGAGCGGCCCGACCGGTTGGCGGCAGCACGGCGGCAGGCGCGTGAGGAGGCCCGGAGAGGCCGGGATTTGGCGCGCGAGAGGTCGCCTAGGAAACCGAAACCATGATCGTTCCCCCTGGCCTCCGGATTTCTGTGCATATAAAATCTAACCATCAACCCCTTCCCTGAACCCCACCCGGCGTGCGCCTGGCGGTTCAGATAGGCCGCAACATTCGATCGATGTGTATACACCTCTTGGAGGGTGATGTACGTGTTCCAGCCCCTTCCCTTCCCCAGCCACCACCGGGTCAACGACCCGCTGTGGCAGCGCCTGTGGGCCACCTACAGCGACGTGATCACCATGCTGCGCTCCGACGGCATCACCACCGACGTGGAGATGAGCGACGGCGAGTGCACCATCACCGCCGAGCTGCCCAACGGCTGCGAGCTCGCGATCCGGGCCTCAGGCGAGACAGGCGCGAAGGCCCTACCGCTCGACCGCGCCGAACTCGGCGCCTGGCACGTCGTCCACCTGTGCTCCGAGGGTGGCGACCACCACCTCGTCTACGACTCGGCCCGGGGCGACCAAGCGGCCAACGGCACCGACGTCCTGGCGCTGATGGTCGTGGTCCTTCCCCACGTCAAGGCCGAGCAGGACGCCGCCCACCAGCACCTTGCCGCCGGCCGCGGTCGTACGAAGGCCGAAGCCCCGGAGAACGCCGAAGGCCCCGAACTGCCCGCCAACGTCACGGCCCTGCTCGCTGAGTACGGCATCGAGGTCGATCCCGAAGACCACACCGGCACCTACCGGATCACCTTCGATCTGCCCGACGACACGTACCTGCTCTGCTGCCCCCTCGACATCGACGCGGACGGCACCCCGGCGGCCTGGAAGATCACCCGCCAGCACCGCCACCAGCCCGGCCACATGCAGGACGTCGTCCCGGTCGACGGGGAGCCCTGCCTGTTCGACACCGTCCGCTCCCATCTCGCCTCGGCGCTCTCCAACGCCTCTCGCCGCTGATCCCGCCCTGGCCCGCCCCGGCCCCGGGGCGGGCCCGCCCGAAAGGCTCACCGATGACCTACACCGTCACCGACTTCTTCTGCGGCGCCGGCGGAAGCGCGCAGGGGATGCACCTTGTCCCCGGCGTGGAAGTGAAGATCGCCGCGAACCACTGGTCACTCGCGATCGACTCTCACGCGCTGAACTTCCCCAAGGTCGACCACGACTGTGCCGACATCAGCCAGATCAACTTCGCCCGCTACCCGCGCACCGACATCGTGTGGGGTTCGCCTGAGTGCACCAACCACACCATCGCGCGCGGCGTGCGCGCCGACTCCGACCGGCAGCCGGACTTGTTCGGCGAGATCCTGCCCACCGAGGCCGCCGTACGGTCGCGCGCCACCATGTGGGACGTCCTGCGCTACCTGGAGGCGATGCTCCTGCGCGGCCGTCCCGCCCTCGGCGCCGTCGTGGAGAACGTCCCCGACCTGGACAAGTGGATCCTCTACCCCTCCTGGCGGCAGGCCGCCGACAGCCTCGGCTACGACGTCACCAGCGTCTACCTCAACTCGATGCACGCCGAACCGAAGTTCGGCTCCCCGCGCGCGCCGCAGTCGCGCAACCGCAAGTACGACCTGCTCACCCTCAAGAAGCTCGGCCGCCGGCCCGACGTGGAGAAGTGGACGTCGCCGACCGCCACGTGCCCTGACCACGGCTGCGTCCAGGCGCGCCAGTCGTTCAAGAACGGCCGCAAGGCCGGGAGCTACCGCTTCCAGTACGTCTACCTGTGCCCGCGCCCCGGCTGCGCCCGCGTGGTCGAACCCCAGGTGCTCCCCGCTGCCACCGCGATCGACTGGACCGTCCCGGGGGTCCGCATCGGGGACCGCAGCAAGCCACTGGCCGATAAGACCATCGCCCGCATACGGGCGGGCCTCGACCGCTACGCCCGTCCCGTCGCCGTCCCGATGGAAGGGCGCGAGGGCAAGAAGCCCTTCCCGCTCGACGCCGAGCCCATGCGGACCATGACGACCCGCAACGAGACCGGGCTCGCCTACCTGCCCGGCCAGTTCCTGCCGTTCATCGCCGAGATGAGGGGTGGTGGCTCCCAGAAGAAGGCCCGCGGGGTGGACGAGCCCCTGGCGACCGTGTGCGCGTCCGGGAACCACCACGGTCTCGTGACCGGCCCCCGCGAGTCCGGCTCGCTCCTCGTTCCCGTCGGCGGCACCTGGAACGACGAGGCCGCGCCGGTCACCGAACCGATGCGGACCCGCACCACCCGGGAGACGGACGCTCTGCTCGTGCCGTACTACGGCCGGGGCACGGCCGCCCCCACCGGCGAGCCGATGAAGACCGTCACGACCGTCGACCGCCACGGGCTGGTCACCGCCGACGGCGGCCTGATCCACGGCGTGGCGGTCGAGGACTGCCTGCTGCGGATGTTGCAGCCGTCCGAGATCGGCAACGCGATGGCCTTCCACCCCACCTACCGGCTCCTCGGCAACCGGCGCGAGCGCGTCCGTCAATACGGCAACGCGGTCACCCCTCCGGCGGCCGAAGTGCTGATGTCCGCCCTGGTCGAAGCCATCAGCGGCGAAGACCTGTAACGCCTCCGGGCCCGCCCCGACCGGGGCGGGCCCATCACACACCTCTTGGAGAAACGTGATGTCCCCGATCGACCGCGGCACGCTCATACGGCAGCTTGCCGATTCCGCCGGCGCAGCGAAGGGCCCCAGGGCCGCCACCTGGCTGCTCGTTCAGCACGGCTTCTGGCTGCCCGAGCTCCTGCGCGCAGAGATCATTACCACCCTGCCGAGCGGCATTGCCTTCATCAGCTGGCAGAGCGCCGCCAACCATTGCAGCGGCCCTGGTTCCCGCCCCGGCGCCAGCATTCCGCGCCCCCTGGACGCCTCCGACAGTCAGTGGGCAATCCTCAAACTCGCATGTGTCCTCACCGGCTATCACGCCCTGGACCTGTACCGCCTCGGCTCCCTGGACGACCGCAACCACGCCCTCGCGACGTACGCCTTCGCGTGGGCCACCGGTGGCCAGCAGTACGCCGCAAGTACCGGCCTGGTGACCGGGCTGTGCCCCCGCTGCTCCTGGCGCCCTGAAAACTGCCCCTGCTCTGACGCAGAGGCGTCAGAGGTGAAGCAGTGACGCGCGAATGGATGCCCCAGGCGCCGTGCCGAGGCAACGATGCGCTGTTCTCCCCGCGCGACAGCGTCTGGAAGAACCAACACGACCTGATCGACCTGTGCAGCAGCGCCCTGGAGGCATGTGCACGGTGCCCGTTCACCAAGGAATGTGAAGCCCTGGTGCGACCCCGCTCCGCCCGGTTCGACGGCGTGTGCGGCGGCCGGATCTGGTGCGGGGGCATGGTCGTCAAGTCCCTGTCTGCAGACGTACCGACGGCGGGCAGTGGACGGGCCGAGTAACGCGGCCTCCTCGCCGCCGGCCACACCGACACCTGACCAGGTTGCCGTCTGCTGCCTCGCCCTCCTTGCGGGGCAGCAGACGGCGACCTTCCCCCACCTCCATTCGCCTCTACCTCGCCGTCTCTGCGGTGGGGCCCACCTTCTGAAAGGAACCGTCCCTGTGGACAACATCGAACGCACCATCCGGACCGGCGAAGCTGTCGACGCGGTGATCAAGCATCACCCCTCGAAAGCTGTGCGTCTCATGGAGGAAATCATCGCGTTCAGCAGCACGGACGAGGTCTACAGGGTGTGCCGCTTGCTCGCCGAGATGGGCCTGCAAAACCTCCTCCAGATCCACGTCCCGACCCCCGGCCAGATGTGGGCGATGAAGGAACCCGCGCCGCACGGCCAGTGCCACCCAGCGCACGTATTCTCCGCGCGCTTCATCACGGCGCACGCCAACGATGATGACGAACAGTGCAAGGTGCTGTTCGACATTCTGCTGACCAAGCCTCAGCAAGAGTTCGCCAGCGGCATCATGGCCCTGCTCACCGACGTCGGCAACCTGACCCGTCGCGTACTCGAGGCGCACCCCTCCGCGTAGGACGTAGAGCGGCCCCACGTGGGGCCGCTCTACGCGCATGCCCCAGCGCCCCTGTGTCCTCTGCCACGTGATCTTGACCGTTTGCCAGGTGAGTCTGACCGCCCGACTCAGCGTGGTGGCAACGGGGGCGGGTCGGGTACCCCTGCGGGTGGCCTCGTCGAGGCCAGGAGGCTGACCTCGCTCAGAACTCCGGTTCCTTGGAGTAGGGGGGGACGTCGTACCCCTGGTCGCGCAGCCATTCACGTGTCACGAAGGCGCGTTGCCGAAGCGTGAGCTGCTGATCGGCGTCACCAAATTCGCCAGATTGCATGACCAGCGCGTCGCCGTCCTCCATCGCCTGCAGGAACGCATCGGACACCTCCACTACCGTGTCGGCATCCAGCTGGCGCTCGCCGAGCCACCGGGTCAGCCGCTCGCTGGCCTGCTCCCATTTCGCTCGACGCTGGTTGGCGTCCGGTGCGTCAGTCGCCAGCTCGGCGTTGCGCTTGGCTTCCGTCAACTGGTCGCGGAGGTGGCGGGTGATCGCGCGCTGGGCGAGGCCGGCGCGGCGCTGTTCGTCTGGTGTCATGGCGGCACAGTAAGGGGCATTTATCCTCCCCTTCCCGATGCCGTCTCGGAGTGTTGGGGTCGAGTCCTGGGACTCCCGATCCCAGCCAGTGACCCGCTGGACGGGACACTCACTCTGGCCGGGCGCGCGGGCCGGCCTTCGCGACCACACCCCGTACATCGGCTCCCTCGCAACGGAGCAGAGCCCAGGTCCCGGAATGACAGCCCCAGCCCAACCGTCGTCGGGGGCGGAGGAAC
The DNA here is from genome assembly GCF_042743065.1 of Streptomyces sp. NPDC058872. Taxonomy (NCBI): domain Bacteria; kingdom Bacillati; phylum Actinomycetota; class Actinomycetes; order Kitasatosporales; family Streptomycetaceae; genus Streptomyces; species Streptomyces sp. NPDC058872. The sequence goes on along the minus strand of NZ_JBHYMK010000089.1, from coordinate 5,164 downwards.
GCTGTGCTCTGTGGCCCCCGAGCGCGCAAAGATCACATGGCAAACGGTCAGGATCACATGCCAGAGGGCACCCTGGCCCTACCGGAGGGCGGCGCCTTCGACCCGCGGTCTCTGTTAGGCATCCCTCTTGACCTGCGGAGACTTCGTGGGCGGATCCTGTACTCGCGAAGCTTTTGCCTATAAAATCTAAGTAGAAGTTTTGTTCCCGCCACGACCTCTTGGAGAAGAAGACATGGCGTCCACCACGCGCACCTGGTACGTCCCGTACGACGACAGCTGCACCTCCCACAAGGTCCACGACCCGATACCCGCACCCACCAACCCCGACGAACACTCAGCCCTGATGGTCCACCTGTACGACGCCTGCCACAGCTTCGTCACCGTCCACTGCATCACCGAAACCGAAGCCCTAGCCCTCGGCACGGAGGCCATAACCCAGCGACAGCAGCCTGCCGACACCTCGTACTTGCAGGGCCACCCCCTAGCCCAGCTCCCATTCGCCCAGACTGCCGCCCGAATCTTCTGCGCAGACGTAGAGGTGCACTACCAGGCATTGGACGGTGTCTACGACTTCATCGCTCGCGCCTACCGACACCGCTCCTACGAACAGGCCCGGCCGTCGAACATCTCCACCTTCACCGAGAGCTTCGACACTCGGACCCTGGTCGGGCTCTACCAGCAGTACTGGTTGGTCGTTACCGGCCGCCCTCATCAGTCCCTGACGCCCCTCTCCCGGGCCATCGGCGACCTCCCCTCCTGACCCCAAGACCGGCCGCCCCGTCCATGTACGGGGCGGCCAGCCCTTCTCACAGGAGCCCCAGATGCCCCCTCCACCGTCCCGGTCCTGTCTCGACTGCCGCTCCAGCCCCGCCGTCGACCACGTCGAACTCTGCGCCGGCTGCGAGACCTGCAACGAGTGCCACTCCGGGTGGCACCGCAGCAGCAGTCTCTGCATCGACTGCGCCGAAGCGGAGTTCGCCACCGCCGACAACCAGTAGCCCCACCATCCACCCGCCACACCCCGGCCGCCCTCGTAGGCGGCCGGGGTGCTCCATTTCCAAAAGGAGAAACGATGCGTCTGCTCGACCTCCTCGGCGACGGGGACGACAAGCCCGCCGTCCCCAACACCTTCCGCCGCGGCCCCACCCCCACCCCGGCCCCGGCCCCAACTCCGAGCCCGGACGAGGGCGGTGCTCCCCTCCTCCCGGGCACCCTGCGAACCGCTCCCCGAGAGCGCCCCTACTTCGCCCCCACACCGGCACCGCGCACACCGGAGCAGCGCCGCCGGTACGCCCGCCGCGACGGCATCACCATCGGCGAGCGGGTCTGCGCCGCCTGGAACAACGCCCACGGCGGCAACCGCCTCGAAGTCCCCGTCGGCACCATCGCCGCCCTCGCCCTCCTCCCCTTCGAGGGAGGGGAGGTCCCGAGGATGGCCGACTGGCTGATGGGCCTCAGCGACACCGAGCTGTGGAAGCTCTACGAGGAGACCTGGGCATACCGCTGGGTCGACCGCCCCGACCTCGTCGACCGGGCCAGCATCCTCGCGACCTGGCTCCAGGACGACAAGCCTGACACCAACACCCTCCGAGGCGTCCGGGCCGTCACCAAAGCGGCCCTGACCAGCGGCATGATGGAGTACACCCACAGCGGGATCCCGGGCATGAGCACCAGCATCGACCTGATGTCGTGGGTCATCACCCACCTGCGCTCCGAAGGCGCCCGGCAGGGCCTCGGCGAGCACCACACGCCCCCCGACGTGTGCGACGTGTTGGCCAAGATCCTCCACGACCTCCATGACGTAGAGCCCGGTCAGGCGTTCTACGACCCCGCGGCCGGCACCGGCGGCATGTTCCGCTCACTGTCCAACCACCTGCGCGACGCCGGCTTCAACCCCCACGACTTCACCTGGCACCTGACCGACGTCGACCAGCTCGCCGCAGCCGGCGCCGCGGTCAACGTCCTCCTTTGGGACCTCGGCCCCAACGCCTACGTCTCGTGCGGCGACTCCCTGGCCGACCCCGAACTGCCCCGCAAGGCCATGCAACACGCTGCCGGGGCCAGAGCGCACCGTGACAACGTCGTCGCCACCGCCCGGATGATGGCCGCCATCGGCAAGGCCGAACGCCTCATGGCCAAGGCCACCAAGAGGGCCGCGTGATCAGGCCCGCACTGTGGAAACCAACTGCTCTCCCTGATCGTGCCGCGCCGCTTGAAGCAGGCAAATGAACATCCGGGATGTGCAGAAATAAACCGGGAAAATAGAAGCGGAAACTATGTTCATTCGGATTCTTGTTCTCTAGGTTTAATGAGTTCCGAATGGCACTCACCTAAGGATTTAAGAATGGGAATCAACATGGAAAAGGCCCAGGATGTCTTTATTCAACCCTGGGAAATCCCACTCTTCACCACCTGGATCGAGACCACCTTGGCCGACCAGGGGGCGACGAAGGCCGGCAAGGACACCCACCGAATCCTGAACGCCCTTCTCACCAAGGACTTCGGGAAGGGGGGCATGGTCATCACCGGCCAGGAGGTGGACCTCCTGGCCCCCTGGATGGTTCCCCTCCTGACCCCCCAGGAAAGGGAAGACGAGAACTCGGATCTCTGTCAGGTGACCAACAGGATCCTCAGGGCCCACGGAGGAATCAGCCGTGAAGACGAGCGGAAATCCTGCATCTGCCGCGGGTAGCGCCCGGCAGTGAAGGGAGGGGCGGGAAATCCGCCCCTCCCTCACTTCTCGGCGGAAGCGCCAAATCTCCTTACGGACTTCTGTAAAAGCTCAAAGAACTCACGAGGAAACCCATGACACCCAAAACCCAGACGGCCACCCCCAAGCGCCCGCGCACGCTCCCCACACCCACCCCTCCCGAGGACACACCCGACCCCTCCGAGGCGGCCGACACCCCGGCCGAACCCCTGGTCCTCAACGACCTGCGACCCGTAGCCACCGACCTGGCCGACCGCCTCGGCGCACCCTGGATGGTCGAGGACCTGACGGCCACGGCGGAACGCCTCCGCCTCATCGGCCCCGACGGCCGCGAACTCGGCCTCGCCCTTCTCTTCGCCGACACCGTCGTCCAGATGTGGGTCACCGGCTTCGCCCTGCCCGACCTACCCAAGACCGCGTCCAAGCAGGAGCACGCCGCCCGCGCCCGCCGCCTCGCCCCCGGCCGCTCCTGGCACATCGCCCAGCCCCTATCCCACCTGACCACCAACGACACCACCCCGGCTGCGGTGGACATACCTGAGGCGCTGTACCAGCGGGTCACCGACGACCTGCTCCCCGCCTACGAGACCAAGCCCCTGTACGTGGCTGTCATCTCCTGGGGCGACGAACCGGCAGCCACTGACGAGAAGCCCGCCACCGAGCCCCCCGCCGACGTCCCCCGCACCACCCCCACACCCAAACGGGCCCCCGCCCCGAAGAAGCCCCGTCGCCGCAGCGCCTGACCACCAAGAGGACCGCCATGAACTCGTACCTCGTCACCTGGGAGATCGACATCGAAGCCGACGCCCCCGAAGAAGCCGCCCGCAAGGCCCTCGGCATCCAGCGCGACCCCCACTCAACAGCAACAGTCTTCGGCGTCCACAGCGACGGTAGGTACACCGAAGTCGACACGGCTGCTGTCGAGCACACCGAGCCCAGTGTCGCCATCCAGGCCTGAGTGCACCCCGGCCCGCCCTTCGGGGCGGGCCGACCGCCCGAAAGGCACCCCATGACCCATGAGCCCAACGCCGTGAAACGCGCGTACTTCGTGATCGGAGCATGGACAGGCGGAGGCCGCCTCGACATCTGGCGAATAGAGGAAGCACCCTCCAACATCGCCGAACGCTCCCGCCTCCATGACGAGTACAGCGAGGCCGCGGAGGACGCCTTCGGCAGTGTCGAGATCGTCTACGCCACCAGCGAGGACACCGCAGCCGAGCGAGCCCGCCACGAAGCCCGCGAGACCACCGAGCGCACCCGCCGCGAAGCGCCCCGCGCCCCCGGCGCCCAGCAGCCGTTCGAGAACCCCTATCCCTCCATACCCCTCGCCCGCACCCGGCCACCCACCATCCCGTCCGGCCGCCCGCCCACCAGAACCGCCCCACCCACCAGGAAGGACAGCCCGTGACCGTGGTACCCCTGGCCGGCATACCGCTCGACCGCATCCCGATCGTCTTCACCCACCGCAAGAGCGACCTCATGGACCTCTTCCGGACCGGCGCGCTCACCGAGCAGATCCAGACCAGGGCCTTCCCCTACCCCGATGCCAGGAGCATCCGGGAGGCGTACGACCCGTTCGTCGGCAGGCTCTGGATCATCGAGTCCCGGAACGTCCTCGACCCCGCGGGCGCCCGAGTGAGGAACGTCCGGAAGGTCTTCACCCGGGACCCCCACCAGCCCTGGTGGCTCCTGCCCATCCACCCCAGCCAGAACGAGTACGAGTTCGACCCCGCCACCGGCGGGCCGGCGAAGGGCAGCGGGCGCCCCTACCCGCACCCCCAACTCCCTCCGGAGATAGCCCAGGTCGAGGAGCAGCGGTGCGGGCCGTACCGCGACGCCTTCGGGCTCTGCAACGGCTGCGGACTCCGAGGACGTGTTCCACGCCGCTGCCGGGCCAACGACCCTCGTCGTGCGCGGGAGTCCCGGCGCGTGTCGTACGCGCGGCCGTGGAAGTGGGCGCCGTGCCCGCACGCCTGCGGCTACGTAGACGCGCCGGAGACCGACCCGGCGAAGCTGTTCAACCTCGTCCCCCAGGTCAGCCCCAGCTTGTAGGCTCACTCTGAGACGTTGAACGCGCGCACGCGTTGAGGCCCTGTCCCCCTGGTAGGGGGACAGGGCCTCTGTGCGTCGCAAGGGCGCTTCGTTGGAGGGGCCGACCGCTCCTCGCGCCTACCTGCCGACTTCTCCACCCCGCCCGTGGAGGAAGGTTCCAGGAGGGCCCCATGGGAACGTCATGGGAACGGAAGGATAGGGAATCCGCGTGAAAGATCAGAGCGGAATGGAAGGTGCACCCCGCTTGACCTGCTGCGGAGGTAAGGTCAAGAGAAGAGAGGGGTGGAGAGGGGAACAGACTTTCGACCTCGTAATGCGTAGGTCTCGGGTTCGAATCCCGAAGGCGGCTCAGAGAAACCCCAGGTCACATTGCTCGTGACCTGGGGTTTTCTGTTGCTCGGG
>NZ_JBHYMK010000088.1:0-23394 GCF_042743065.1 Streptomyces sp. NPDC058872 | reverse complement strand
CCGGGGGTGGGCCGGGGGGATCGGGCGGGGGTGCTGGTACCCCTGTGCGGGGGGCGGGACGGGCCCCGTGGCGTCCGGGCGGGTCCGATCACTCGGGACGGATCAGCTCCCTGGCGAAGCGCACGTCGTGCGCGACGTCCAGGTCGATCTCGCCGTACCCGGCGGACGGCCAGGCGGCCTGGTCGCCGATCCACGGCACGGTGACGGAACGGTACGTCGCCTTCCCGCACGGTGCGGCCTCGCCGACCGGACCCGGAAGGTCCCGGAACCGGTGCCGGGTCGGCCCGTACCGCAGGGGCAGCGTTCCGACCGGCTCGGCGTCGTCCCCGCCGTCGAGCGGGAAGAACACCAGCCAGGGGGCATCCGAGGTGTAGCTGTGGAGCAGCAGGTACCGCACCGTCCGCCCCGGCTCCTGGCGCGCGACCCTGGCCGTGCGCCAGGTGCGCCTCGCGGCGACCAGGAAGATCCCGGTCCACACCAGGGTGACCACCGGCAGGAAGACGATCCAGAAGGGCGCGTCGTCCGGGTACCCGAGCACGGTGTCCACGGCGAACGCGCTCATGGCGAGCACGCCGAGGTAGGGCAGCGTGTGCAGCGACCGGTGCAGTCCGCGCACCCGCCACCACGCGACCCGTCGGACGTCCGCCTCCGGGCGCAGGGTCGGCTCCTCCAGTCCGCGGTAGGCGGCCTGGCTGACCGCCGCCTCGGCCATCTCCCGGTAGGAGACCGGTACGGCCTCGTTCGTCATGTGCTCTCCCGCTCGTGCCTTGGAGTGGCCGGAGTCGTCGCCGAAGACCGGCACGGTCCAGGTGGAGTGGGTGCGCTGGGCGGTCGCGCCCGCCGGCTTGTTGAGGCCGAAGACGTACTTCCTGCCGTCGCCGGTGGTGACGGTCCAGTGCTCGCCGTTGTCGGCGCCGGTGGAGTGGACCACCTTCGAGGCGTCGTCGTCGGACAGTCGCCACGTGCCGGTGGCGGTGTCCTCCACCAGCTTCGAGGACCTGCCGTTCAGCACCAGGCCGGCGTTCTCGTACTTCCGGCACTGGTCGTACAGCCCGCTGTGGCCGTCCCGGTCGCAACTGCCGTAGGAGCGCTCGATGCAGGGCCTTCACCTTGCTGGGGCCCTGCCGCGGGGACGTCCCCGGACCGCGTCGGTCCGGGGACGGGGCTCCCGGAGGGCCGTCGGTGTCCGAGGGCCCTCCGGGGAGGGGGTCAGTCGCCGATGAACTCGGTGATCTGGCTCGACGAGGCCATGGCACCGGACCACATGCGCAGGTCCGTGAGGTGCACGGGCAGGTGGTGCTGCCAGGTGCCGCCGTCGAGCGCCTTGCCGACGGCGAACTCTCCGGTGCCGCTCACCGGGGTGAACGGGGCGCCGGCGCCCTGCTCGTTGTGGCCGAGGTACAGGCTGATCCTCGGCTCGCCCTCGTCGTCGGCCTCGAACACACCGGTGAGCCGGACGGCACTGTCGAGTTCGGCGGGTTCGCTCGACACCACCGAGGTGAGGGTGCCGTCGGCGTTCAGCCGTCCGAAGTGCCAGGTGCCGACGGGCACCGTGCGCTCCTCGAAGGTGGTCTCGTCGAGGATCGTCTCCTTGCCGGTCACCTTGAACCACAGGCCCCAGGAGGATCCGTCGGCGGTGCTCTGGCCGAGGAGCTGACCGGTGTAGCCGATGCTCTTGGACGCCAGTGCCGTGCCGTCGAGTTCGGCCAGGGCGGTCACGGTGAAGGACCCCAGGTCGTCCACCGGCGGCCCGGACGAGGTGCCCCCGTCGTCCGTGCCGTCCAGCACGATCTGGCCGTTGGAGACGGAGGCCCCGTTCGAGAGGGTCAGCGTGCGTCCGTAGCCGGAGGCGCTGTCCTCGATGGTGGTCGCACCCTCGACGGAGGGGGACCAGGCGGCCACCATCTCCGCGCCCGCGAAGCTCTCGGAGACGAGGAGCTTCGACTCCTCGGCGATTTCGCCGGCGGTCAGCGCCCGCTGCCAGACGGCCACCTCGTCGAGGGAGCCGGAGGTGGGGTCGGTGTACACGTCCGACCAGAAGACGCGGCCGATCTGGAGCGGGCCGGTCGCGGCCCAGGCCGTGGTGTAGGGCGTGGTGCCCTGGAGGCGGCCGTTGACGTAGAGAGCCACGGTCTTGGCCGTCGAGTCGTAGACGCCGGTCAGGTGGGTCCACACGTCCGGGACCGCCGGGGCCTCGGAGGACACCCGGCTGTAGGACCAACTTCCGTCCTTCGGGGCGTCGTTGTTGACGGCCCGGAAGCTCCACTTGCCGTTGTACTGCTCGTAGCCGAGGTAGAACGGGCTGCGGTGGGTGCCGTCCTGGCTGACGAAGGTGCGGTTGCGTCCCGCCTTGTCCATGCGGACCCAGGCGGAGACGGTGTAGGAGGAGCGGGTCTCCAGGACGGGTCCGGAGGTGGCCGCGTGGGCGCCGCTGCCGTCGAGGAAGAGGCCCTTGTCGGTGATGGGCGAGGACAGTTGCGAGCCGTCGGCGGCGTGGGTGATCTCTCCGCGCCGTCCGCGGTCGTCACGGCTGGCGGTGCCGCCCGGGGAGGCGTCGTGGCCGGAGCCGGTGGCGTCCAGTGCCGCGCCGGAGGACTCGTCGAAGTGCCAGCGCCCGATGGGTCCGGCTCCGGTGGCGACCAGGAAGTCCACCACGTTCTCCGCGCCCCAGCGGTTCAGCCCGTCCTTGGCCTGGACGTAGAGCCGGTGGGTGCCCGAGCGGTCCGGGGTGATCCGGGCGGTCACCGTGGAACCGGTCAGCGGTGTCCAGGCGGCCGCCTGGGAGAGCCGGTACTGGTAGGCCACGTTCGTGGTGTCGCCGTCCGCGGGGGAGAAGGAGAAGCTGCCCTGCACGCCCGGACCGCCCGCGCCCTGACAGGCGTTGGTGGTGCACTCGGTGTACGGCCCGCCGAAGGCGATCTTCGGCGCCTTCGGCGAGGTCGGGTCGACCTTGAAGTAGCACCAGCCGGTGGTGGAGGCGTTCGACGGGCCGGCCAGGTAGTCGGTGCCGTTGTCCTGGTACGAGCGGGTCCAGGCGCGGTAGCGGTAGAGCTTGCCCTCGGTCAGCGTCGACCACGTCAGCGTCTGGACGCTGTTGTCACCGACGAATCCGCTGCTCGGCCGTACTTCGCCGTTGCCCGGCGGGGTGTCGGACCAGGTGCCGTCGCTGTTCTTGTGGTCCAGGTCGTAGGCGATCCGCAGCTTGGCGCCGGACTCGCCGCCCGCCTTGGTCTGCGCGGTCGCCGTGAGCGCCGGGTTCGGGGAGGAGATGGTGGAGGGGGCGGACTCCTGCGTCGAGCACACCTGGCCGCTGCCGGCGATCAGGCCGATGTTGGTCGGCAGGTCCGGCAGCGCGACGTACTTGACGGCCAGCACGGCGTCGTTCTTGAAGCGCTTCCAGGCGGAGGTGTCGGACTCGTCGTGTGCCCGCAGCTCCAGGGTGAGCCGGGAGAACTTGCCCGCGGCGAAGTCCTTCACCGTCGGGGTGAGGTTCTCGTTGGTCTCCTCCGGGTTGTCGCGGAACTCGATCGGCGCGGCCGGCTGCGAGGGGCTGCACGCCGTGCCCCGGCCGGCCGAGACGTACCGGTCGACCATCCAGTCCAGTTCGGCGGGCCGCGAGGACCAGGTGGTGGAGGAGGAGATGTTGTTCGTGCGGACCAGGTCGACCCAGCGCGCGTCACAGGTGAACGACCAGGTCTCGGTCGCGCGGAACGTGGCGTCCAGGACCTGCTTGCCCTTCAGGCTGGCGGGCGAGAACTCGAAGTAGAGCTTCTGGACGTAGCCCGGACCGCAGTAGTAGCCGCTCCAGGTGCCGCACTTGCCGATGCCCTTGCCGCGGCCGTCGCTCTCGTTGTCCCAGCCGTAGGACCGGTAGCCGTCGGAGCGCAGCAGGGTGCGCTCGGCCTCGCCCCAGGTCACCGTCGGATCGATGTAGACGGGGTACTGCTCGGCGGAGGTCGTCCGGAAGAGTTCCGCGTCGGGGACGATGGAAACCGAGTCGTGGTCGACCCGGGTCTTCATCTCCTTGACGGTGTCGCCCTCGCCCGGCTGCTGCGAGCGGTCGACGTACGCCTCGCCGGAGTGGCGGCCCTTCGCTCCCGGGGCGGAGGGGCCGTCCGGGGCCGCGGCGGGGGCCGGTGCCGGGGCCAGGGCCGAGCGGAGCAGCGCCGGGCCGGCGGCGGCGTCGGCTGCCAGGCCTGCGGAGTTCCACATCTGCGGGGTGGGGGCGCGGAACACCGTGCGCCCCTGCTCGTCGGTGGCGGAGAGGGTGCCGCCCGGCGTGCTGTCGACGCTCAGGCCATCGGCCTTGAGCCCGTACTGGATCGTGCGGAGCTTCGGATTGCGCGCGGCTTCGGGGGTCTTGACCACCAGGATCTGGCGGAAGCCCTCCACGGTCGCCGTCATCTTGAGGTCCACGCCCGGCAGCACGTTCCGGTAGAGCGCGCTGGGCCCGTCCAGGGCGGGCGCGGGAAGCTTCCCGGGCCAGCCGAACCGGAGCGAGCGGCCCTCCTTGGAGATCTTCACCAGCCCGTCGCCGCTGCCGCCGCCGGAGAAGCCGATGTCGACGGCCGCGGCCTTCGGGGCCACCGTGCCGTCCGCCCTGCGGACCAGCGTGGCGTCCGGCTTCTGCCAGCCGCCGTCGGTGCCGGGCTTGGCCACGCGCACGGGCACGGAGGACTGTTCGAGCGTGAAGGAGAAGCCGTCCGGGTTGGCGTAGGTGGTGGCGCGTTCGGTGCGCTCGCCGACCACTTCCACCCGATGGCCGGTCTTCTGGGCTTCGGCGAGTGCCCGGTGTCCCTCCGTGGCACCGGCTCCGTCGGCCGCCACGGCGGGCGGAGCCGCCGTCACCAGTGTCGGCAGTCCTCCGATGAGGGCGGCGGCCACCATTCCGGTGAGCGCGCGTCTGCCGGTGTCGGAACTACTGCCACGTCGAAGACGTGGCCACCCCCTGGTCATTGAATTCCCCACAACTTTTTGATCGCTCAAAACGGATGCAAAGGAAATCCTCTTGATCAATGTCTGGGCAAGCGTGGCGAGATGTCGTGGGAAATCACTTGATAGCGCTTCTCGTCCACCGGGAAGTGCTTGATCCGTGAGCGGGGTGCGATGACGGTGAACGTTTGTTCCCTGTAAGGGAATTAACGATCCGTCATGTTCTGCCGGCCCTCTTGGGGGTTCCTGCCCCTCGGAGGCGGGTGGCGGGCGGAGGCGCTACGGGTTGTGATGGAAAGGTTATTTCGGCGCACGGTCGGGGTGGATTCCAAATCCTTGGATGACTGGTCGGCCTGCCGCGTCGGTGGGGGCGGCAGGCTGTTGCGGTGCGGGTGCGTGCCGCTCACTGCCTCAGCGGGGTGACGTCGCCCGTGTGGAAGCCCTTTGGCGCCTGCTTCACCTGGGAGGCGAGTTCGGCGGGGGCCGTCTTGCCGAGGTCGTCCCGGAGCTTGTCGTCGTGTCCCGCGGTGGGCCGCAGTGTCTTGCCGGTGACGACCACCCGTCCCTGGGAGCTGATCAGGGAGGGGTTGTTCTTGCCGTCGTGCAGGAAGTGGACGGCCTTGTCGCCCGGCTTCGTCCACTCCACTCCGTTGAAGAGGACCCCCTCGCCCTTGGCGTTCCCCTTGCCTTCGGCGGCCTCTGCGTGGACCTCGGGCTGGTCGCTCAGGTTGTTCGGGTCCGTTGCGGCGGTCCCGCTGCTGCCGTTGGAGCAGGCGGTCACGGTGACGGCCGGTGCCGCGAGCGCACCGGTCGCCCATGTCGAACGGGGGTTCGCGCGGAGTTCGTTCCGCGCCCGTGTCACCACGGGTCCCCCGTGCGTCGTGACGCGCTCCGGCGCGAGTGCGCCGCAGGCCTTCCATGGAGACATGGCGAACTCACGGCCAACCGCTGACGGCCGGATTGAACCGCACCCATGCGCGATTCGACTGAAGGGTTCGGGAGTTGACGGCGAGAGGGTCGCCTCGGGCGGCGGACTGGCCGGGGTGCGGCCGTGGGAGGCACCGGGCCTGGCGGTGTCGCCTTCAGCGTTCGGAGCGTCCGTCGGCCTGGAGGGCGGCGCGGAGGTAGCCCCGGGATCCGGAGAGCCGCTCGGCGGCCGTGGCGGCGTCGACGTCGGCGAGGATCATCAGGATCGCGTTCTTCACCTCGCCGCCGGCGGCGGCGAGCGCCGTCTCGATCTGCTCGTCCGGGGCTCCGGTGGCCAGGGCGACGATCCGTCGCGAGCGGGCCTGGAGCTTGTCGTTGGAGGCGCGGACGTCGACCATCAGGTTGCCGTAGGTCTTGCCCAGACGGATCATCGTGATGGTCGAGATCATGTTGAGGACCAGCTTCTGGGTGGTGCCGGCCTTGAGGCGGGTCGAGCCGGTGAGGAATTCGGGCCCCGGGACGACCTCGATGCCGTGTTCGGCGGCGGCGGCGAGCGCGCTGTTCGCGTTGCAGGAGAGGCCGATGGTCAGCGCGCCGTGCGCACGGGCGTGCTCGACTGCGCCGACGGCGTACGGGGTGCGGCCGGAGGCGGAGATGCCGACGACGGCGTCCTCGGCGGTGAGTCCGAGCGCGGTGAGGTCCGCCACCGCGAGCTCCTTGGAGTCTTCCGCGCCCTCGACCGACCGGACCAGGGCGGCGGGCCCGCCCGCGACGAGGCCGACCACCTGGGAGGGGTCGGTGTTGAAGGTGGGCGGGCACTCGCTGGCGTCGAGGACCCCGAGCCGTCCTGCGGTGCCGGCGCCCATGTAGACGAGGCGACCGCCGCGGGCCATGCGGGCGGCGACGGCGTCGATGGCCTCGGCGATGGCGGGGAGTTGGCGGGCGACGGCTTCGGGGACGGCGCGGTCCTCGCCGTTCATGGCGCGGGCGATGTCCAGGGTCGGGAGCTGGTCGATCTCGGCGAGCTCGGGGCGGAAGGCCTCGGTGGTGAGGGCGGCGAGTTCGGTGCGGAGCGCGGAGTACGAGTGGGACAAGGTGGCTCTTTCGGTGCGGCGGCGTCATCGGCGCCGGTGAACGGGTGGGTCAGCGGGTGCGGGGCGAGTGGCGGTGGGCGAGGGCTTCGTACGAGGCGGCGAGGGCCGGCGCCGCCGTCTCGTAGGTGCGCTGGGTGACACAGGTGAACAGGCAGTCCACGACGAGGAGTTGGCTGGTGCGGGACGACATGGCCGCAGGGCGCAGTTCGCTTTCGCGGGCGGTGGAGGTGGTCAGGACGTGGTCGGCGTACTGGGTGACGGGGCCGTCCGGGCGACCGGTGATCGCGACCGTGGTGGCCCCGTGTTCGAAGGCGACCCGGAGGGGTTCTATGACGTCGCCGGTGGAGCCGGAGTGGGTGATCGCGAGGGCGACGTCGCCCGCGCGCAGCTGCACGGCGTTGGTGACGGCGAGGTGCGGGTCGCTGTGGGCGTGCGCGACCAGACCGATGCGGAGCAGTTTCTGGCCGAGGTCCTGGGCGACGAGGCCGGAGGCGCCGACGCCGTAGATGTCGATGCGGCGGGCGGTGGCGAGGGCGGCGACGGCGGCGCCCAGCTGGACGGTGTCGAGTGCGGCGGCGGTGTCGGCGAGGGTTTGCTGCTCGTCGTGGGCGAGCTTGGCGACGACGTCGGCGATCGGGTCGTCGACCGAGATGTCGGCGGTGACGGACGGGGCGCGGCCGGACTGCTGCTGGGCGGCGAGGCCGGCGAGGGCGAGGCGCAGGTCGCGGTAGCCGGGGTAGCCGAGGAGGCGGGCGGTGCGCACGACGGTCGCCTCGCTGGTGCCGGTGAGTTCGGCGAGACCGGTGACCGTGAGGGCGGCGCAGCCGGCCGGGTCTCCGGCGACGGCCTCGGCGACCCGCTGCATGGAGCGGGTCATGGACGGGGCGAGCGTCCGCACCTTGGCGGCGAGGGCGGCGGGTGGCGGGACCTCCCGCGCCGGTGGGGACGAGGAGGAAGAGGGGGACGTCCCGCTGCTGAAACTTTCCTTCACATCATTGGTCACCTTCTGGAAGGTACTTTCGGAGCGAGGGGGCGACAAGACCGCGTCGCTGCCGGTGCCGGAGGGGGCGACCCCTTTTCCTTGTCGTGTGCGCGGCTCGGGTGACAATGAGTGCATGGACGACATCGACCCCGTGGAGCAGGCGCTGCACGCCGCTCGCGCGCTGGTACTGGCCGACCTGGTGGCCCGGGAGGTGGCCGCCGCAGAGGTCGTGTCGATGGTGGAGGACGCGGTGACCCACCGGCGCTGGTGGGTCGAGCAGTGGCCCGAAGGGGTGGCCTACGTCGCCGGGCTCGTCGCCCAGGACGTGCAGGACGCCCTGCTCGAACGGTACGGTCGCTGGCCGCTCTGCCCGGTCTGTTCCTCGGGCGACCCGCACGCCCTCGACGTGGAGCCGGAGCTCGGCCCGGACCCGCACTGGGTCTGTGGCAAGCAGGGCGTGGTGGTGGCCCCGGTGGGGGGCCTGGAGTGACGGAAGTACGCAGGTGAACGGACCGGAAGGACCCCGCGCGTGAGCCTCTACATCGACCCGCCGACCTGGCCGGGCCACGGCCGCATGTGGTCGCACCTGGTCAGCGACGTCTCCTTCGAGGAGCTGCACGCCTTCGCCGCTTCGATCGGCGCTCCGCCCCGCGCCTTCGAGCGGGACCACTACGACATCCCCTCCGACCGCTACGCGGACGCGGTGGCGGCCGGCGCGATCGAGGTCGGCTCGAAGGAGTTGCTCCGGCGCCTCACGGAGGCGGGGCTGCGGCGACCGAAAAGCCGGCCGGCGCCCTGATCCCGGCCGCCGGCTCCTGCGGACGTTCCCGCGGATGCTCGCCCGGGCGGCGTTCCGTGCGGCGTTCCGTGCGGCGTTCCCGTTGGCGTTCCGTGCGGCGGGGACCGGCGCGTCAGCGCAGTGCGGCGGCGACGGTCCGGGCGCACCCGATCGACTCGGTGTGCGTGGTGTCGACCTCCAGGTCGTACTGCACGCCCTCGTGCACCACCCGTGCCTGCTGCGCCGCCATCCCGACGGTGCGGTCACCCCGGGCGATCTCCCGCCCCGCGGCGACCGACTCCTCGCAGCGGACCCCGACCCAGAGCACGGGCAGGTCGCCGAGGGCCTCGCGCCAGCGTTGCTGGGAGGCGGATCCGCCGAGGAACACGTCGTCGACGATGATCCTGGCGCCGGCCCTGGCCATCGCCACGAGGCCTCCGGCCCAGGCGGCTTCGAGGGCCCGGAAGTCCGCTCCGACGTCCACTCCGCCGTCGGAGTCGAAGGAGATGCCCGCTTCGGAGTCCTGCATCGCCGCGGGCAGGGCGTCGACGAAGGAGTCGATGCCGAAGGCCAGCCACGGCTCCGGCAGGACGGTCTGGAGACACCGTACGAGTCCGGACTTCCCCGAGCTGGATCCGCCGTTGAGGATGATCATTCGCGTCAGCACCGTGCCAGCCTAGGCATCGGGCGGGGGCCCGGCAGTTGGTTTTCGGGCCGCTCAGCAGCGGGCTTCGGCGGGGCGTTCCTGCTTCTGTGCGGCCGGGCTCGACATCACCACGCGGGAGGGGGACCGGTGGAGCTTCAGCGACACCGCTGCCGCGGCCAGTCCGAGTGTCGTCATGGCGGCGCCGGCCCAGGCGGTGGAGGCGTAGCCGAGGCCGGCGTCGATGACGGTGCCGCCGAGCCAGGGGCCGCCGGTGTTGCCGAGGTTGAAGGCGGCGGTGGTGGTGGCTCCGGCGAGGGTGGGGGCGGCTCCGGCCACGTTGAACATCCGGGCGTTGAGGGCCGGGGCGGTGAAGAAGGCGGAGACGCCGAGGAGGAACGTCAGCAGGACGGTGACCACCGGATGGGGGGCGAGGAGCGCCAGGGCGGCCAGGAAGACGGTCGAACCGGCGATGCCGCTGAGCAGCACCCCGAAGAGGTGGGCGTCGGCGATGCGGCCACCGAGCGTGGTGCCGACCAGGGCGCCGATGCCGAAGAGGCCGAGGACGGCCGACACCCAGCCCCCGTCGAGGCCGGAGACGTCGGTGAGGAGCGGGGAGAGGTAGGAGAAGGCGCAGAAGACGCCGCCCGCCGCGAGCGCGGTCACCGTGATCGAGAGGAGGACCTGGCGGTCCCGGTAGATGGTCAGCTCCTGCCGGAGGCGGGGCTTGGCCTCGGGACGGGGGATGTGCGGGATGCGGGTGGCCACGCCGACGAGTGCGATCGCGGAGGCGGCGCCGACCGCCCAGAACGCCGAGCGCCAGCCGAGGTGCTCGCCGAGGAAGGCGCCGGCCGGGACGCCGAGGACGTTGGCGATGGACAGACCGCCGATCATGACGGCCATCGCCTTGGCGCGGGCGCCGACGGGGACCATGGCGATGGCGACGGCGGCGCCGACCGCCCAGAAGCCGGCGCAGGCGAGCGCGCTCACCACGCGGGAGGCGAAGAGCACCAGGTAGTTCGGGGCCAGGGCGCCTGCGACCTGGCCGAGGCCGAAGACGGTGATGAGGGTGATCAGGGTCGTCTTCCGGGGGAGCCGGAGCGTTGCGACGGCGAGCAGGGGTGCGCCGATGACCATGCCGATCGCGAAGGCGGAGATGAGCAGTCCGGCGCGGGGGATGGAGACGTTCATGTCCTGCGCGATGGGCGGCAGCAGCCCGGAGAGCATGAATTCGCTCGTGCCGAGCGCGAAGACGGAGAGCCCGAGGACGTAGACGGCCAGCGGCATGCGGGCGGGAGTCGCGGTGGTGGAAGTGGGGTCGGAGGAGGGCGCGACGGACTCGGCGCGGGAAGGCGGCATGACATGGCCAACCCGTGCTTTGTTCCTGTCATTCCTCCCGGGGCGGGCGTCTCGCGATGCGGGACGGCCTCCCGGTCGACCGTTCCGGGGCAGCCGGGGCAGCCGGGGCAGCCGGGGCAGCCGGGGACGCCGTGGTGCTCGTGCTCCGCGTCGAGGACGTCGACGGCGGCTTCGCCCACTGCCTGGAGCACGGCGGGACGTCCGTCGCCGCCCCGGCCGACCGGCCCGAGTGGGGGCCGAACCTGCGCAGCGCCCGTCTCCGCGATCCGGAGGGGCGCTTGGTCGAGCTCCGGTCCTCCTGAGGGCTACGACCGGGGTTCGGGGGCCGGTGCGGTGAGCTCGGCCAGTTCCCGTTCCAGGTTCTCGCGGGCCTGTTCCTCCCAGGCCGCCGCCCCGTAGGGGGTGCGGAAGAGGCGGGGGAGGTCGAGGAGGTGGCGGAGGATCGCGGCGCGGCCCTCGCGGAAGGCGGCTTCGGGGACGAAGGCGTACTCCTCGCGCACGGCCGCCGTATACCCCCGATAGGTATCCGGGGCGGTGGCCAGGATCGCGAGGTCGGCGTCGCAGAGGGTCTCGCCGTTCAGGTCGCCGGCGGCCGGGTCGTGGCTGGTGGTGAGGCGGACGAGGCGGGCCACCTCGGTCACCTCGTGCGGGGTGAGGCCCGCCTCGGTGAGGGCCTTTTCGGCCAGCAGTGCGGAGCGCTCCTCGTTCTCGGAGCGGTCCGGGCGGTAGACCGCGTCGTGGAACCAGGCGGCGAGCCGCACGAGCTCCAGCTCCCCGCCCTCCCCGCCCTGATCGGCGAGCTCGTCGATGCGGTCGAGGACGGCCCGGAGGTGCGTGACCGTGTGGTAGCGGCGCTGCGGCTCGGACCAGCGGGACAGGAGCTTCCGGCCGTACGGGGTGGGGTCGGGGCCCTCGCGTCCGGCGCGGGCGGCGAGGAGGGTGGAGTTCCAGCGCAGCAGGAGGTCCCGGTCGCCTCCGTCCCCGCCGGCGGCGGGTTCCGTGTCGTGGGCCGTTCCTGTGGCGGTCTCCTCCCCGGAGGTGCGTCCGCCCTCTCCGGAGGTGTGTCCGCCCTCCGCGGCGGGCCCCGTCGGGTGCTCGCGCCCGGCCTCGGCGGTGGGTTCGTACTCGCGGTCTTCCTCGGCGGTCATGGGGGCATTCTGCCCGGCCGGCCGTGCGGAGGGAGTGCTTCCCACGCGCCCCCATCTCACCCTTACATACCCCCCATGGGTATGCTACGGTGCTCCGCGAAGGTACCCCCTAGGGGTATGCCCGGGGTGTGCTCCGGGGCCGTTGCGAGCGAAGGGTCAGGGCAATGTCAACCGTCAATCCCCGGCGCTGGTGGGCACTTGTCGTGCTCGCCGCCGCCCAGTTCATGGTCATCATGGACACCTCGATCATCGGGGTCGCGCTCCCCGAGATGCAGAAGGACCTGGGCTTCACCCAGGGCGAGCTCCAGTGGGTCTTCAACGCCTACGTGATCGTCTTCGGCGGCCTGCTGCTCCTCGGCGGACGCCTCTCCGACCTCATCGGAGCCCGGAAGGTCTTCGTCACCGGTTGGGTCGTCATGATCGCCGGCTCGGTGCTCGCCGCGGCGGCCCAGACCGCCTGGGTCGAGATCGCCGGCCGCGCCGTCCAGGGCGTCGGCGGCGCGCTGATCGCGCCCTCCGCGATGACCCTGCTGATGATGCTCTTCATGCACGACCCGAAGGAGCTCGGCAAGGCGATGGCGCTGTACGGTGCCGCCGCTCCGGCCGGCGGCACCGCCGGCGTCTTCCTCGGTGGCGTCTTCACCCAGTGGGCGGCCTGGCAGTGGGTCTTCATCATCTACATCCCGATCGGCCTCGCGACCCTCGCCGCGACCAAGCTCCTCCCGGACGTCGAGTCCCGTCGCGGCTCCGTCGACGTCCTCGGTGCCGTCGCCGTCACCGCCGGTCTCGCGCTCGCCGTCTTCGCGGTCGTCCGTGCCCCCGAGGTCGGCTGGAGCTCCGCCGGCACCGTCCTGGAACTGGTCGGCGCGGCCCTGCTCCTGGTGCTGTTCTTCGTGATCCAGAAGAACGTCCGGGAGCCGCTCATGCCGCTCGGCGTCTGGCGGGTCCCGCGCCTCGGTTCGGCCAACCTGGCGATGACGCTGCTCGGTGCCGCCTGGATCCCGATGTGGTACTTCCTCAACCTGTACCTCCAGCAGGTCCTGGGCTACGGCGCCTTCGCCTCCGGCGCCGCGCTCCTCCCGATGACCGTGCTCCTCATGATCTTCATGACGGCCATCACCGCCCGTCTGATGGCCAAGGTCGGCGCCAAGCCGCTCATCGGCACCGGTCTGCTCGTCCTCGCCGCCGGTCTGGTGTGGCTCGCCGCCGTGCCGCCCACCGGAACCTTCCTGATCGACGTCCTGCCGGCCTCGCTGGTCGCCGCGCTCGGCATGTCCCTCGCCTACATCCCGGCGATGATCGCGGCCATGTCCGGCGCCCCGCAGGAGCAGGCCGGTCTCGCCTCCGGCATCGTCAACACCACCTACAACGTCGGCTCCGCGCTCGGCCTCGCCGCGCTGACCGCCGTCGCCATGTCACAGGGCGCCGACCAGCTCGGCAACCTGCCGAAGCTGACCGACGGCTTCTCGGCCGCCTTCATCGGCGCCGCGATCGTCGCCGCCGTCGGCGGTGTCGTCACCCTCCTCGTCATGAAGGGCGACAAGGCGGTCGCGGCCGAGGCCGCCGCTCCCGCCCCCCAGGGCGAGAAGGTCTCCGCCTGACCCCCGCCCCGAAGGGGCCGCCCGATGTCCGCCCCGGACGTCGGGCGGCCCCTTTTCCGCATCCGGACGCCCCCGTCCGCCCGGGGTCCCGGGGCGCTCCGCCCCGGGACCCCGGGTCCGTCGCAGAAGCAGGAAGGAACGTCGTGGAGCTGAACACCCGTGCCGTGCACATCGTCAACGAGCCCTGGCCGAGCGGGAGCCGGCCGCTCTCCGTGCCGCTCGTGCAGTCCTCCGCCTTCGCCTTCGACTCCGCCGCCGAGCTGGCCGCGGCCATGGCCGACCCCGACGGGCGGTACGTCTACAGCCGCCGCGGCAACCCGACCGTGCGGGCCCTGGAGCAGACCCTCGCGGGCCTGGAGGGAGGGCAGGGTGCCATCGCCTTCGCCTCCGGGATGGGTGCGGTCAGCGGGGTGCTGCTCGCCCTGCTGCGGCCCGGTGACCGGGTGGTGGCCCAGCGCTGCCTGTACGGCGGCACCCATGCCGTGCTCTCGGACCTGGCCGAACGGTACGGGATCGAGGTCGTCCGGATATCCGGCGACGATCCGGCCGAGTTCGAGGCCGCCGCCGCGCACCCCGCCGCCCGGCTCCTGGTCCTGGAGACGATCGCCAATCCCACCGGGCAGGTGGCGGACCTGCCGGGGCTGCTCGCCGCCGCCCGGACCCTCGGGGTGACGAGCCTGGTCGACAACTCGCTGGCCTCGCCCGTGCTGTGCCGCCCGCTGGAGTTCGGCGCGGACGTGGTCGTGCACTCCACCACCAAGTACCTCTCCGGACACTCGGACGTCCTCGGCGGCGTCGCCGTCTTCGCGGACGACGGGCTGCGTCGCCGGGTGTGGCCCCGCACGGTGGAGCTCGGGGCCTGTGCCGACCCGTTCGCGGCCTGGCTGACCCTGCGCGGGGTGCCGACGCTGCCGCTGAGGATGCGCGAGCACTGCGCCAACGCCCTCGCCCTCGCCGAACTCCTCTCCTCCCACCGGGCGGTGGCGGCCGTGCACCACCCCTGGCGCGTGGACCACCCCTCGTACGGCACCGCCCGGAAGGTGCTGTCCGGTGGCGGCGGACTGCTCTCCTTCGAGCTGCTCGGGGGGCGGGAGGCGGGGCGGGCGTTCATCGAGCGGGTGCGGCTCGCGAAGCTCGCGCTCTCGCTCGGCGGCGTGGAGACGCTCGTCGCGCATCCGGCGTCCACCTCCCACCGGGAGCTGGGCGCGGAGGCCCTGGCGGCGGCGGGGATCGCTCCCGGGCTGGTGCGGATGTCCGTGGGCATCGAGTCCGTCCACGACCTCTGGTCCGACTTCGAACAGGCCCTTTCCTGAAGGTGGTTGACCCTTCTTTTGGGTTGACAAAATAAATGAGTGATTCGTAGATTGGGTGATGCCAGGAAACGTTGACTCCAAGGTCAAGGGGGGCGCACGATGCGCTACTTCGAGGACTTCCGACCCGGCGACGTCCATGAGTTGGGCACCGTCACCGTCACGGCGGAGGAGGTGCTGGAGTTCGGCAGGCGCTTCGACCCGCAGCCCTTCCACGCGGACCCCGAGCTCGCGCAGGACTCCCCGTTCGGAGGGCTGATCGCGAGCGGGTTCCACACCCAGGCGATGTTCATGCGCCGCTACGTCGACGGACTCCTCGCCTACAGCGCCTGCTCGGGCTCGCCCGGCATCGACGAGGTCCGCTACCTCCGCCCGGTCCGCCCGGGCGACGTCCTCACCGCCCGCGTCGAGGTCCTCGCCGCCACCCCGTCGCCGTTCAACACCGCCACCGGCACCGTCAAGCCGCGGTGCACGCTCGTGGCCGCCGACGGGACGGCCGTGTTCAGCATGATCCTGCACAGCATCTTCCGCCGGCGCCCCGCCGACGCCGAGGCCGACCACCTGTCGTCGGTGCCCGCGGCCGAGGACCCCGTCGCCTGCGCGCGACCGGCCAAGAGCTGTGTCCCGGCCATGACCGCCTGACGAGCCGTCCCTTCGTCGGGCCCTGCACACGGCCGTCCGAATCTCCGCAACCAAGTGAAGGGGGACCTCCTGTGGAGGCCGTATCCCGCACCGCCCAGTGGACCGCCGCCGCGCGCGCCCTGGAGACCGAGCGCGAGGACCGGCTGTTCGCCGATCCGCACGCGCGCACCGTCGCCGACGAGATCGGCTTCGAACTGCTCGCGCGCTACGACGGCGGCGGCATCGTGCCGTTCCTCGCCATCCGCACCACCTACCTCGACCGGGCCGTCGTGAAGGCGGTGGAGGAGCGCGGCATCCGCCAGGTCGTCTTCCTCGCCGCCGGCATGGACACCCGCTTCTTCCGGCTGCCCTGGCCCGACGGCGTCACCGTCTACGAGCTCGACCGCCCGGCCCTCCTGGAGACCAAGGCCGAGATGCTCAAGGACGAGCCGCAGCCCACCGGCCGCACCCGCGTCACCGTCCCGGTCGACCTCACCCAGGACTGGACCGGTCCGCTGAAGGAAGCGGGCTGGAAGAGCGAGGAACCCGTCCTGTGGGTGGTCGAGGGCCTGCTGTTCTTCCTGCCCGAACGGGCCGTTCGCACCCTCATCTCGACCCTCTCGGCCCATGCCGCGCCCGGCTCGGTGCTGCTCGGCGACGTCATCTCCAGGGCCGCCCTGGAGAACCCGCTCGCCCGCACCTTCATGGCCGCCCTCAAGGAGGACGGCAACCCGTGGCTCTTCGGCACCGAGGAGCCCGAGGCGCTGCTCGCCGACTGCGGCTGGGCCGTGCGGGAGGTCAAGCAGCCCGGTGAACCGGGTGCCGACTTCGACCGCTGGCCCTACCCGGTCCCGGCGCGCTCCGTCCCGCGCGTCCCCCGCTCCTTCCTGTTCACCTGCGAGCTGCCCGCCCACGAGGAGGAGAAGGCCGCATGAGCGCCCAGGAATTCCACCAGAAGGTCATCACCGACGCCGGCGCGGCCGTCCGCGGACTGACCGTGGCGCTCGGCGAGCGCCTCGGGCTCTACCGGGCCCTCGCCGAGCACGGTCCGCTCACCTCGGCGCAGCTCGCCGAGCGGACCGGCACGAACGGGCGGTACGTCGAGGAGTGGCTGCACGCCCAGCTCTCCGCCGGATACGTCGAGCGGCACCCCAGCTCCCTGACGTACACCCTGCCCGCCGACCACGTCGAGGTCCTCGCCGACCCGAAGGCGGTGACCTACGCGGCGGGCTTCTTCACCGCCCTCAAGGCGCTGTACGCCACCGAGGACCTGCTCGTCGACGCCTACCGCACCGGCGACGGCGTCGGCTGGGCCGAGCACGACGCGGCCCTCGACACCGGCATGGGCTCCTTCTTCCAGCCCACCTACGAGCACAAGCTCGTCCCGGACTGGCTGCCGGCCCTCCACGAGGTGACCGACAAGCTCGCCGCCGGCGGCACGGTCGCCGACGTCGGCTGCGGCGTCGGCCACACCACCCTGCTGATCGCCCGGGCCTTCCCGAACGCCACCGTCCACGGCTTCGACTACTCGGAGGAGGCCATCTCGATCGCCCGCGGGCTCGCCGAGGAGGCGGGCCTCTCCGACCGGGTCGTCTTCGAGGTCGCCTCCGCCGACGACTACCCGGGCGGCGGCTACGACCTGGTCTGCTTCTTCAACGCCCTGCACGACATGGGCGACCCGGTCGCCGCCGCCCAGCACGTCCACAAGTCCCTGGACGCGGACGGCACCTGGATGCTCGTCGAGTCGAACGTCTCCCCGCAGGACGTCGACGCCCAGACCCCCGCCGCCCGCATGTTCATGGCCCTGTCCGCCGTGATGTGCCTGCCGGTCGCGGTCGCGCAGCGCGGCCCCCACGCCCTCGGCAACCACTCCGGCGAGAAGGCCTTCCGGGCCATCGCCGAGGAGGCCGGCTTCACCCGCTGGCGGCGCGCCACCGAGACCCCAGTCAACGCGGTCTACGAAGTCCGCCCGTAACCCCACCGTCAGCGAGCGAGGAGCGAGAACATGGGCGTCGCCACCCCCCTGCCCGTCACCGACCGGTTCATGGAGGTCCTGGAGCGGCTGAGCGAGCGTTCCGTCGAGGACTACTACAACCCGTACCAGACCTTCCAGTGGCCCGAGACCCTGGAGGAGGACCGCTTCTGGATGACTCCGGAGCTGCTCACCGTCTACGGCACCGAGCACTACGACAACCTCGGTGAGGAAACGCTTCAGCGCCTCTCGAAGTGGGAGTCCGTCAACTTCTACAGCCTCAATGTGCACGGCATCCGCGAGCTCCTCATCGAGGTCGTCGGCCGCATCCACATGCCCGGCTTCGAAGTGCCCTCGGACTTCTTCCACCACTTCATCGGCGAGGAGAACGAACACATGTGGTTCTTCTCCGAGTTCTGCCGGCGCTACGGCCAGAAGATCTACGGCTCCACCGCCATGCGCGCCGACGCCGCCTGGGAACCCGAGGTCGAGAACTTCCTGGTCTTCACCCGCATCCTCTTCTTCGAGGAGCTCGTCGACCACTACAACTCCCGGATGGCGAAGGACCCTTCGCTCTGCCACACCATCCGCGAGGTCAACCGCATCCACCACCAGGACGAGTCCCGGCACATCGCCTTCGGTCGCGAACTGGTCTCCCTGCTCCACCAGCGGATGCGCCAGGCCGTGAGCGCCGAGCGGGTCCGCGAGGTGGAGGCGTACCTCAAGCGGTACGTCGTCTACAGCGTCAACTCCCTCTACAACCCCCACGTCTACCGCGACGCCGGCATCCCCGACCCGCTGGCCCTGCGCAACGCCCTGGTCGCCGACGAGCGCCGCCGGCCCCACGAGCGCAAGGCGATCCGCAAGCCGCTCGCCTTCTTCCTGAAGACCGGGATCTTCTCCGACGACGTCCTGCCCGTCGTCTGAGCCCCCAGGAACCTCCCTACCGAGAGGTGCACCGACCATGACCGTGACGACCCCCGCGACCGTCGGGGACGCCAGGGGCGAGACGCGGGGCGACCACCCGGGCGCCACCCGTGGCCTGCCCTCGCTCGGCCCGGAGGGGACCCGCCTGCTGCGGCTCCTCGACGACACCTTCGAGGGCTGGGGCGTGACCGCGGGCGCCCGCCCGATGACCATGCCCCCGCTGCTCCCGGCCGCCGACCTGGCCGAGCTCGACTACTACGACAACTTCCCCCACCAGGCCGTCGTCGCCGCCCCGCTCGACCTGGAGCGCCGTGCGACCACGCCCTTCGACGCCGACACCGGCCGCTTCCCGGCCGAGGCGCTCGAACCGGCCGCCCTCGGACTGCCCTCCGCCTCCTGCTACGCGGTCTACCTCGACCACCGGGGCACCCGGGTCGCCGACGACGCGCTCGTGACGATCTGCTCCTGGTGCTTCCGCAAGGAGACCCACTACGAGGGTATGCGCCGCCAACTCGGCTTCCGGATGCGGGAGGTCGTCGCCCTCGGTGCGCGCCAGCACGCCGAGGACCACCTGGCCGACTTCACGCGCCGGATCCAGGCCTTCGCAGCGGCGCTCGACCTGCCGCTGCGCAAGGAGGCCGCCTGCGACCCCTTCTTCGACCGGGGCAGCTCGAAGGCGGTCCTCCAGCGGCTCACCCCGGTGAAGTACGAGTTCCTCCACGAGGACCTGGCGATCGCCTCGGTCAACACGCACCGGAACTTCTTCGGCGACCGCTGTGACATCACCCTGGCCTCGACCGGCGGACCGGCCTTCACCAGCTGCGTCGCCTTCGGCCTGGAGCGCTGGCTGTCCGCGCTGACCCGCCGCCACGGCGGCTGGGAGGCCGCCACCCGCGCGGTCCTCGACGCGAACGCCCGGCTGCGGGCCGAAACCGGCGCCCCGGTGCCGGCCGGTGCGAGTGGCGCGGCCGGGCCGGTGATCTGACGTGCCGGCCCGTCCCGCCGCCCCGCCGGCGGGCGGCCTGGGGTGGGCGAACCTCGGCATGGACATCGTGTCCGTCAACCGTGTCCGCAGGCTCCTCGCCCAGTACGGGGAGCGGTTCTTCGAGCGGATGCTCACCCCCGGCGAGCTCGCCGACTGCCGCACCTCCTCCGGGCTCGACGTCCTGAGCCTGTGCGGGCGGATCGCGGCCAAGGAAGCGGCCTTCAAGACCCTGCGGGTCCGGGGCAGGTTCCTGCCGTGGCCGGACATCGTGGTGCGCCGCTCCGAGGGCGGCTGGCCGCTCGTGGAGCTGCACCGGACCGCCGCCGAAATGGCCGCCGAGTCCGGCATCACCGAGATCACCGTGTCGATCAGCCACGACGTGGACTACGCGGTGGCCGTGGCCGCCCCGATCGTCGCCCCCACCCCTTCCCCATCCAGCAATGCGACCGAGCAGTAGCGAAAAGGAGAGCAACCATGGCCGACGGCCTGCAGACGGTGAAGAACTGGATCCTGGAGCGCCACCCCGAGCGCACCGACATCGCCCCGGACCTCGACCTGATCGAGAACCGGCTCATCGACTCGCTGTCCTTCGTCGAGTTCGTCTTCCTCCTGGAGCAGGAGAGCGGCACCCCCATCCAGATGGAGACCCTGGAGGTCGACTCCATCCGCACCCTCGGCGCCATCGAGCGGCACTTCTTCGCGGCGCAGGTGGAGGTGGGCCGGGCATGAGCCGTCGCCTCTTCACCTCGGAGTCCGTGACCGAGGGACACCCCGACAAGATCGCCGACCGGATCAGCGACACCGTCCTCGACGCCCTGCTCGCCGAGGACCCGTCCTCGCGGGTCGCGGTGGAGACCCTGATCACCACGGGACTCGTGCACATCGCCGGCGAGGTCACCACCAGGGCGTACGCGCCGATCGCCCAGCTGGTGCGCGAGGCCGTCCTCGACATCGGCTACGACTCCTCCGCGAAGGGCTTCGACGGCGCCTCCTGCGGCGTGTCGGTGTCCATCGGGGCCCAGTCGCCGGACATCGCCCAGGGCGTCGACACGGCCTACGAGTCCCGGGTCGAGGGCACGGACGACGAACTGGCCGCCCAGGGCGCCGGCGACCAGGGGCTGATGTTCGGCTACGCCTGTGACGACACCGCCGAACTGATGCCGCTGCCGATCGCCCTGGCCCACCGTCTGTCGCGGCGGCTGACCGAGGTCCGCAAGGACGGCACCCTGCCGTACCTGAGACCGGACGGCAAGACGCAGGTCACCATCGAGTACGACGGGGACCGCCCGGTCCGCCTCGACACGGTGGTGGTCTCCTCGCAGCACGCGGCGGACATCTCCGTCGAGGGACTGCTCGCCCCGGACGTCCGCGAGTACGTCGTCGAGCACGTGCTGAAGCAGCTCGTCGAGGAGGGCGTCGCCCTGGAGTCCGACGGCTACCGGTTGCTGGTCAACCCGACCGGCCGCTTCGAGGTCGGCGGCCCGATGGGCGACGCCGGCCTGACCGGTCGCAAGATCATCATCGACACCTACGGCGGCATGGCCCGCCACGGCGGCGGCGCGTTCTCCGGCAAGGACCCCTCCAAGGTCGACCGCTCGGCCGCCTACGCGATGCGCTGGGTCGCCAAGAACGTCGTCGCGGCCGGTCTCGCCAAGCGCTGCGAGGTGCAGGTCGCCTACGCGATCGGCAAGGCGGAACCGGTCGGGCTCTTCGTCGAGACCTTCGGCACGGGCACGCTGCCGGACGAGCGGATCCAGGAGGCCGTCGGCGAGGTCTTCGACCTGCGGCCCGCGGCGATCATCCGCGACCTGGACCTCAAGCGGCCGATCTACGCGGCGACGGCCGCCTACGGCCACTTCGGCCGTGAGCGGCCCGAGTTCACCTGGGAGCGGACGGATCGCGTGGAGGCCCTGCAGAAGGCCGCCCGACAGGGCGAAGGGGCCTGAGGACCATGCGCATCGCTGTCACGGGATCCATCGCGACCGACCATCTGATGACCTTCCCCGGCTGGTTCGGCGAACAGCTCATCGCCGACCGGCTCGACCGGGTCTCCCTGTCGTTCCTCGCCGACGACCTGGAGGTCAGGCGCGGTGGAGTGGCAGCGAACATCGCCTTCGGACTCGGTGTCCTCGGCCTGCGCCCGACCCTGGTGGGCGCGGTCGGGGCGGACTTCGAACCGTACCGGGTCTGGCTGAAGGACCACGGCGTGGACACCGACTCGGTGCGGGTCAGCGAGTCGCTCCACACTGCCCGCTTCGTCTGCACCACCGACCGGGCCCAGAACCAGATCGCCACCTTCTACGCGGGGGCGATGGCCGAGGCGCGCGAGATCGACCTCAGGGACGTCATCGCGCGCACCGGCCGGCTGGAGCTGGTCCTGGTCTCCCCGGACGACCCTGGGGCCATGCTCCGGCACACCCGCACCTGCCGCGAGCTGGGCGTCCCCTTCGCCGCCGATCCGTCGCAGCAGCTGGCGCGGCTCGACGGGCGCCAGGTGCGGGAGCTGGTGGACGGCGCCCGGTTCCTGTTCACCAACGAGTACGAGACGGCACTGCTGCTGGAGAAGTCGGGCTGGTCGGAGGCGGAGGTGCTGCGCCGGGTCACCACCTGGGTCACCACCCACGGCGGGGCCGGCGTCCGGATCCGCGGCGAGGGCCGGGAGCAGCTCGCCGTGCCCGCGGTCCCGGTGCCGGCGGTCATCGATCCGACCGGCGTCGGCGACGCCTTCCGGGCCGGCTTCCTCGCGGGGACGCTCTGGGGCGTGCCGGAGCGGTGCGCGGCACAACTGGGCTGCGCGATCGCGGCCACCGTCCTCGACTACGTGGGGACGCAGGAGTACCCGCTCTACCGGGACGTCCTCCTGGACCGGATCAGGACCACCTACGGCGTCGGCTGCACGGCGACGCTCGTCTCCCATCTGAGGGGGCTGACATGAGGCGTTCCCTGCGGGACGAGTTCGCGACGCGGGTCGTCGTCGCCGACGGGGCGATGGGCACGATGCTCCAGGCCGCCGACCCCTCGATGGAGGACTTCCGGAACCTGGAGGGCTGCAACGAGGTCCTCAACCTCACCCGCCCCGACCTCGTCGCCTCCGTCCACGACGCGTACTTCTCGGTGGGCGTGGACTGCGTGGAGACCAACACCTTCGGGGCGAACCTGGCCGCGCTCGCCGAGTACGGCATCGAGCACCAGGTGTACGAGCTGTCCGAGGCCGGCGCCCGGATCGCCCGCGGTGCGGCGGACGCGCACACGGCCGTCGACGGGCGCCCCCGCTGGGTCCTCGGCTCCATGGGGCCGGGGACGAAGCTGCCGACCCTCGGCCACATCGCGTACGAGCCGCTGCGGGAGGCCTTCCAACAGAACGCGGAGGGCCTGATCAGGGGCGGTGCGGACGCCCTGCTCATCGAGACCTCGCAGGACCTGCTCCAGACCAAGGCGGCCGTGGTCGGCGCCCGTCGCGCGCTGGACTGGGTCGGCGTGGACCTGCCGCTGATCGTGCAGGTCACGGTGGAGACGACCGGCACGATGCTGTTGGGGTCGGAGATCGGTGCGGCGCTGACGGCGTTGGAGCCGCTCGGGATCGACATGATCGGCCTGAACTGCGCGACCGGTCCGGCCGAGATGAGCGAACACCTGCGCCACCTCTCCCGGCACGCCCGGATCCCGATCTCCGTCATGCCGAACGCGGGCCTGCCGGTGTTGACCTCCGACGGGGCCCACTACCCGCTGTCGCCGACCGAACTGGCCGATGCCCAGGAGCAGTTCGTACGGGAATATGGTCCGTCCCTGGTCGGCGGCTGCTGCGGCACGACCCCCGCGCACCTGCGCGAGATCGTGGAGCGGGTGCGGGGCGCGGCCGTGCCGGACCGGCGCCCGGTGTCGGAGCCGGGGGCCTCCTCCCTCTACGGACACGTCCCGTTCCGTCAGGACACCTCGTATCTGGCGATCGGTGAGCGGACCAACGCCAATGGGTCGAGGAAGTTCCGTGAGGCCATGTTGGAGGGCCGTTGGGACGACTGTGTGGAGATGGCGCGGGATCAGATCCGTGAGGGTGCGCACATGCTCGATCTGTGTGTGGACTATGTGGGTCGTGACGGGGTGGCGGACATGGAGGA